>JAYYRS010000209.1:0-2900 GCA_036126975.1 Myxococcota bacterium | reverse complement strand
CAGGTACTTGACGGCCGTCCGGACACGGGACCGCAGCTTCTCGAAGTTGAACTCACCATGCTCGACGAAGCGGCCGAGGTTGATGGACCCGAGGTTGCACACGGCTGTCTCGCCGTTGTTCGTCACCTCGACGATCTCCGTGCAGAGATTCGAGGAGTGGACGACGTTTCCAGGCAATCCGGTCTGGTTCGACTTCTTGTTGCAGCTGTCCTTGAAGGTCATCCAGCCGTTGCCCGTCTGCGCGAGCGTCCGCATCATGCGTCCATACAGGTCGCGCGCTTTCACCTGGCGTTCGCCGAGTCCGTCGCGCTCCGCCTGCTCGAAGGCGCGCTCGAAGGCGTCGCCGAAGGTGTCGACCAGATGGGGGACGACCTTGGGATCGAAGAGCGTCCACATCCCGTCTGCCTGGACCCGCTTCATGAACAGGTCAGGAACCCAGTTTGCGAGGTTGAGGTTGTGCGTACGCCGCGCTTCATCACCCGTGTTGTCCCGCAGCTCCAGAAACTCCTCGATGTCGGCATGCCAGCTCTCCAGGTACACGCAGCACGCGCCCTTGCGGCGGCCCCCCTGGTTCACGGCCGCGACGGATGCATCGAGCGTCTTCAGCCAGGGAACGATGCCGTTCGACTTCCCGTTGGTGCCCCGGATGAGTGACCCGCGGGACCGCACCCGATGCCACGCCACGCCGATCCCGCCTGCGAACTTGGAGAGCCGAGCGATGTCCGTGTAGCGACCGTAGATGCCCTCGAGCTCATCAGTCGGGGAGTCAAGCAGGTAGCAGCTCGACATCTGTGAGTGCCGCGTCCCGGCGTTGAACAATGTGGGAGAGGACGTGTGGTACTCGAGGCTCGACAGCAGCCGATAGAACTCGACGGCCTCCTCTGGTGCCTTGGCGAGACCCGCCGCCACGCGCATGTAGAAGTACTGGGGGGTCTCGAAAACCAACCGGCTCGTCGGGTGGCGGAGCAGGTAGCGGTCATAGACCGTCCGCAAACCGAAGTAGTGGTACAGGTCGCCGCGCTCGGGGTCGATCGCCGCGTCGAGGACCGCCGCGTGCGACGCCACGAAGGCAGCGGTTTCGTCCGCGATGATTCCGCACGCATGCCCGAAGGCGATCGACCCGGAGAAGCTCTGGATGCCCTGTCCTTCGACCTCCTGCAGGATGACGCGATCCAGGAAGCGCGCACCGAGCCGGGAGTACTCCGGCTCTTCCGCGGTAAGCGCGGCGGGAATCTGGACGAGGAGCTTGTCGACCTCTGCCATGGGGATGCCGTCATACAGACCGTTGTGCACCCGGTTGGCGACCTTGTCGACGTCCACGTCCTCGAGACCTCGCGCCGTGTCGGCGACGAGGCTTGTCAGCTTCGCGAGCGAGATGTCCTCCAGGCGCCCATCTGCATGGCGCACCCGGAGCTGCGGCCCATCGACCTCGGTGGTGGCGAGGGCACGGGCAATGGGGTCGTCGCCGGACGACGCCGGGTTCTCGTTCTCACGCCTCATGCGGGACTGGGTGGGGGGGATGGGGGCGGAGGGGGGAGGGGCGATCGTGCGGGTGGGGCGCGCGGAGGAGAGAGGACGCAGGACGTCTGTGCGCGGCCCGAAGAGCCGGCTGCGATCGCCAGGGCGAACGAAGCCGTCCGTCTCCTGCATGGAGCGCTCGAGAGCGCCCGCCTGCGGTGTGACGGTGGTGCGGCATGGGAGCGATCGGTGCGATCCATTCCATGTCACCTCCCTGTCGTACTGGGCTCACCATCCGGTGTCCAGCCCCGACTCACACTACATACAGGTATTGACACAGCAAGTCAACACTACATGTATGGCACTAGCTATTTCGAAGGGGTAAGCGTCGACACCGGGTCAGATGCGACGGAAGCCCCGACCGGCACGGTCATCCCCTCATTGGTCGTCCCATCCATCGCAGGGAATGCCGGACGAGAACTGTCCGTTTTGAGACGCGACAATGCTCGGAAACCCAACGACTACAGGGATCCTCGTCCTGTCAAGTCGGGAATGCGCCCCCAAAAAAAGGTCGGGAAAAATGGCGCTGGCGGATTCTTGGGGGACCAACCGCGCGCGCACCGCGGCGCGCGGGACGACACCCGATCGGGCTCCCGAACGACACCGTCCCCTCCCGCGCGAACCCGTTCGATGGACCCTCGCGGTTGCACGGCGTCAAGAGTCGCCCCGACATCGGCGGCCTGTCGCCAACATGGGGCGGCGCCGACTGCGCAGGACCGAACGGTGATGCTCTCGCAGCCCGAGATCAGGGCCGAGCGTCCCGACCGCCGACCGGGCCGCATCCTCCGCTCCCCATCCCGGACAGGCTACGCAGCCGTCTCGCTGCTGGCAGATGACGGTTCGACGACGACTGGACCTTCGCCGGGCAACCCGACCGCAGCGAGGGTCGTGCTCGTGTCGCTGTGCTCCCACACCCGGAGACGGTCCGCGACGGGCCCATCTCCCTGCCCGGCCGTCACGGTGAACCGGAACCGCCGCTGGCCGATCGCGCTGGCGTCTCCGCCGAACGGGAGGCGCGCCTGTACGGACATCTTCTCCACCGCCGCCGGCAGATTGACTTCGCTCCGCGCAGAGCCATCGACCGCCACGCTCGCGCTGAAGGCCACCTGGGCACCGTCCGCCGTCTCGAGCCGACCCGCGATGGCGAGCACACCGTCGTCCGACTCGTCATAGGCGTCGGCGGACGGGAACCGGAGCCCGGCCGGCTCCAGCTGCAGCGCGCGCGCTGGGGGACCCTCGGACTCCGCCTGTCGGCGGGCCTCTGCGACCTGCGCCTCGCGAACCTCGGCATCCCGCGCAAGCGCCTCGCGCGTCGCCTCGCGGCGCGCCTCCGCCTGCTGTGTGCGTTGCGCTGCGATGCGCCGGTCGGTGAGCACGCCGAC
>JAYYRS010000208.1:0-4484 GCA_036126975.1 Myxococcota bacterium | reverse complement strand
GGGGAGGCCGGCCCATCTGCGCGCGGTCGCGGCGCCGCCGACCAGCTGGGAGGCCCGGGGATCGGCCCATCGCGCGGTCCGCTTGTTCTGGGATGTGCGCGAGGGAGACGCCACGGTTGCGGCCTGGACCGGGCGCCGGTGGCGGGTGCTCTCCGACCACGCCCAATCCGGATTCCAGACTCCTCCCTTGCCGGATGGAACCCCGCTGCGGGTCCGCCTGCCGGGTTCATCGCGCTGGAGCCCGGTGGTGCGGGCGCCGCCGCTGGTCTCTCCGGCGGGTCTCGCCGCGCTCGCGGCGGTCGCTCCAGCCGTGCTCGGAGACACCGTTGGCGAGGTGAGCCCGGCTTCCGATGGCAGCGGTGCATGGATCGCGACGTTTGGTGGGGGCGCAGCATGGCTCGATGCCCGGCTCCATCCTCTGTCGCTCACCACCTGGGAAGGCCTCCCCGACGACCGGGTGGTGTCGGTGCATGGTGACGGCAGGCGAACCCTGGTGGGAACGGTCGCAGGGGCGGCACTGCTGGAAGGTGGTCGCGTGACGAGGATCTACGACGACGAGCTGCCGGATCGGCATGTGCAGGCCGTGCGCGTGGACGGCGCGCGCCTCTGGCTGGGTACCTACAGAGGCCTCTCCCGGGTCGAGTCCGGGAGCTTGACCACGATCCTGGCTCCTGGGTCGGTCTTCTCGTTGACGCCCGCCACGGGCGGTGGACTCTGGGTGGGGTACGCGGGTGTGCGGCGGGTGGACATCGATGCGCGGGGCGTGACGGGCACGGACGAGCCCACCGACGCTGGCTGGCTCCGGCAGGACCGGGTCTTCGCTGTTCTCGACACGGGCAGGGGGGTGCTCGCCGCCGGTCGGGAGGCCGGCCTGCGACTGCTTCACCCAGACGGAACCGACCGGGGTGTGCCGGGCATGCCGACCACGGGCGCTTTCGATGTGGGCCAGGGGCCCGGCGGCCCCTGGGTCGCTGCGGGTGCGCTCGGCCTGATTGGACCCGATGGACAGGTCTGGGGCAGCGCGACCGGACTCGCGGGTGATGTGGTCTACAGCGTGGCAGGGGACGATGCGGGTGCACTGTGGGTGGGGACCGACCGAGGGGTGGGACGGGTCTGGCCGGCGGAACCGGGAGACCCCAGCGCTGCGCCGCGCCGTGCGGAGGTGGCCCGCCGGTCACCGCTCCCAGCAGGCCGACCCGCACGGGCCATGCTGGTCGGAGATGCGGGCGCCTGGATCGCCGGTCCGGACGGCGTTCGGACGCTCGCCACGCCCCACCCCCACGGCGGCGATCTGGTCGTCGCGGCGGGAACCGCCGTCGCGGCGCTCGTCCGTGCACCGGACGGGGTGTGGGCCCTGGGCCGAAAGGCTGTCCGACTTGATGATCATGGACGACTGCATCATGTCGCGCTGCCGGCATCGGTGGTGGACGCGGCCTGGGCCGGCGGGTCGCTGTGGGCCGGCGGCCCCGACGGCCTGTTGCGCTACTCGGTTGCACAGGACCGGTTCATCCTCGCGGATGCCATGCCAGAGGTCTTTCGCCTGGTCGGGGACCCGAGAGGTCCCTGGGTGATCTCCCGGGGTGCGGTGTTCCACGTGGCGGATGGACTCGTGCGTCCCTATCTGCGCACGGCCACGGCACTCGACCTCGCGGTAGACGGCATGCAGCTGTGGGTCGGGACGACCCGGGGGCTCGAGCGCGTCATCCGGTCTGGCGGGTTCGCGGGGGAATCGGAACTCATCATCCGCGGGTCCGCCGTACCCGCCGTCGCGGGTGACGGGGAAGACGGTTGTTGGTTCGCCGCGGAGGATGGCAGCGTAGGGCGCGTCAGTGCAGGCGGACAGGTCCGCCAGCTGAGGCTGCCCGGGCCTGGACCGGCGCGACCGACGCGCATCGTGCCCGATGGGCAGGATGCGGCATTCGTGCTGACGGATTCGGGTGCCTGGCGGGTCCGCATCGGACCTGCGGACGCCCAGCTCAGTACGTGGTGATGCCGGCGCCGTAGATGCGCGTCATGCCCACGACCCCGGAGCGGCCACCATTCCAGGGAAGCACGCCCGTCGCCTTGCGAGCGGGGCCGAATATGACGTCGATCTGGCGGTTGTAGGGCCACTGGCTGAACTGCCCCGTATCGACCCGGAAGGACCCATCGTCCTGCACGACGCAGTTGATGACCTCGTCCCAGCCCGTGCCATCAGTGCCGTGGATGCCGAGCGTGATGAGCACCCATTCGGCGCCGCTGGGCGCCCACGAGAAGGTGGGGTTGGGGGAGATGTTCGGCGGGCGGCTGCCGCCGACCGACGGGCTGTAGAGGGTGGGAACCGACGCGGTCGAAGCGAACGCGCTCACGCCGACCTCGGGGAACACACCACCGGCCATGGGCTGCAGCTCGTAGCTCAGGTTCGCAGCCCATTGGCTCGTCGTGAGTTCGGGGAGCGTGAACCGGCCGTAGTCGGCGTCCCAGCTCAGGTCCATGGTGCGGCTGCCGGCCAGGCGGATGCTGCTCACGCCGGGGTCGTAGATGCTGACCGTCCCGGTGAAGGTGTACTCGTCCTCGTTCCGGCACGTGTCCAGGCTGGGCGCGAACAGTTCGTACCACTCGATGGCGGTCGGGGACACGAAATACACGGACGCCGACCCGAAGCTCGTGTTCGTTCCCCAGTACGAACCCACCTGCTCGATGAACTCGATCGAGCCGATGGTCCCGTTCATGCCGGCGCCGTCCGCCCAGAAGATGAAGCCGGTCTCCAGGGACCCCTCGCCTGCGGCGGCCCGGACGGTCACCGGGTACAGGCCTTCCTCCGTCACCGCGGGGGTCTCCACGGTGAGGGCGGATTCGGACGTGCTGATGACCGAGCCCCTTGCTGAGCCGAAGTACACCTCCGCCGTTTCGTCAAAGGGGCCGCCCGTGATCTCGACCACGGTACCTCCAGCGGTCGTGCCGTAGTCCGGGCTGAGCCGGCTCACAGCGATGTCGTCCGCGCTGCCACCGTCGCTCCCCTCGCCGTTGTCGCCGCCCGCCCCCCCGCTGCCGCTGCCGCCGAGTCCGGTGTCGCTGCTGTTCCCACTTCCGCCGCCGATCCCACCATCGTCGTCTTCTTCCTGGTCGGCGGAGGCCGTATCGTCGGTCGTGTACGAGCTGAGACCGAGGCCGCAGCCGTTCAGCAGAAGCGTCGGGAGGAACAGGACGAAGGTGTGAGACTTGGTCATGGGCGGAGGGTATTCCCGACGGACCCGCCCCTGCAACCGGTGTGCGCGCCGGTGTTCGCGACGAGCGGGGTTGGCAGGGCCGGCGTGCTCCTTTCGGGGCCGAAGGATCCGGCACGGCGCAGCGACCGTCCAGCGCGGTCCTGCAGCGCGGTCGTGCCGGTGGGCTCAGATGTGCGCTCGCCGGCGCCGCGCGGTGTCGTATTCGCGGAGAACCGCCTGCAGATGGTCGTCAGGGGATAGCTGCTGGCGGACGCGCTGCGCACCCGCCATGCCCAGCTTCCGCGCCAGGGCGGGCGCGTCGAGCAACCGCCCCAGGGCACCTCGCAGTGCCGCTGCGTTGTCGGGAGGCACCAGCAGACCGTCGACTCCATCGTCTATCTGCTCGGGGATGCCTCCGATTCGGCTGGCCACGACAGCGCAGCCGGCCGCCTGGGCCTCGAGGACGGCGTAGGGAAAGTTCTCGTACCACCGACTCGGCACCACGACGGCGCGTGCCGCGGCCAGATGTCTGGCAAGGTCCCTCCGGGGCAGGTGACCGAGGAACCGGACGTTCTGCAGGCCGCGGGCGCGGCGTCGCAGCCTTGCCTCCTCCGGCCCCCTGCCGCAGATGAGCAGGTCGGCTCCAGGGAGGCCTTGGGCAGCGGTAATCGCAATATCGACTCCTTTTTCTGGGGCCAGGCGTCCTGCGTAGACCCACGTGGGCCGCCCGGTGCGTGCTCCGCGAACGGGGACGGGGCTGGTCTCCAGGAAGTTGGGCCGATGGGCGACCCGCTCGGGTGGAATACCGAATCGGACCACCATGTCGGCGAGGAATCGGGATGGGCAGAGGAACCTGTCCACGCAGTCCCATACGTCGAGGATCTGGTGGAGGTACTTCTCTGCGGCGGCCACCGCACTGGGGGCGAGCGCACCCCACTTGCAGCGGCGACGTATGGCCTCGCTGTAGCGGTGCCCGCGGCACGCTTCGCAGGGGCCGCCGCCGCTGAACAGGTGCCCCTGGGGGCAGATGAGTTCGTAGTCGTGAAGCGTCCAGACGATTGGCACGCCCGCGTCCCGCAGCGGACCCAGGACCGATGGTGTGATGTATCGGTGGATGTGCTGGAGATGAGCGATGTCAGGTCGTGTGTCGGCGATCAGCGTGGCGCAGGTCCGCGCAGCACGACGGGACCAGAGCGCCCGGGGAAGGAGACGTGCGCGGGCGAGTCCTCTGCCCGGATTCCGCAGGTCCATCCACGGCAGGAACCGATGCTCCCAGGGCGATGGGTCATTCTCCGG
>JAYYRS010000207.1:0-14286 GCA_036126975.1 Myxococcota bacterium | reverse complement strand
CAGCCAGAGCGCGGAACGTCGCCTCCTGGGCGGAATCCTCCACGAGCATGTCGCTGAGGAGGAACACCTGATCGGTCCGGGCCTGCCGGGCGATCCGCAACAGCGCCGCCTGCAGGTCGAGATCGGCACCGGGCCGCACATCCTCCAGGGCCGAGAGAAAGCGGGGCAGGGCCGCCGGATCCCGGCCCTCCACGAACCGGGGGCCGGCCGCTTCCCCCACGATGACGAGCCGCATGGCATCCCGACCGAGCAGACCGATGAGACACAAGCAGGCAGCAATATCAGCCGCGTGGACGAGCTTGGAGCGCTCTCCCGTCCCCATCGATCCGCTCGCATCCACCACGACCGCGACCGTCTGTTCGCGGTCCTCGTGATAGAGCCGCACCAGGAGCTGGTCCAGCCGGGCGTAGATGTTCCAGTCGACATGGCGGAGGTCGTCCCCCGGAGCGTAGGGGCGGTGGTCCGCGAACGTCACGCCGGCCCCGAGCGCGGCGGCCGCCTGCTCTCCCTGCCCCGATCCGCTGGCAAGCCCTGCCGCGGCCATGCGCAGCCGCCCGATGCGTGCGAGCAGGGCACGGTCGATGCTCATCCCGGAAGCACCCCATCCAGCACGAGCCCGACAATGGACTCGCTGGCGATCCCTTCGAGTTCGGCCTCCAGCCCGAGATGGACACGGTGACGAAGGACCGGCAGCGCGACAGCCCGGAGGTCGTCCGGCGACACCCATGCGCGTCCCTCCAGCAGGGCGCGGGCCCGGCCTGCCTGGAGCAGGGCCTGCATCGCACGCGGGCTCGCGCCGTACCGGACGAATCTGCGCACATCGGACGGGCTTTCTTCCCGTCCAGGATGGGTCGCGAGCACGAGGTCCGCAGCCTGGGCGGCGACATCCGACCCCACGACGATGTCGCGGCAGAGTGCCTGCAGACGAAGGACGCCCGACCGGTCGATGACCGGCTCGACCGCGGGCACCGCCCCGCGGGTCGTCTCGAGACCGATTCGCACGAGTTCATCCCGATCCGGGAAGGGTACGAGCAGCTTGAGCAGAAAGCGGTCGAGCTGGGCCTCGGGCAGCGGGTAGGTCCCCTCATGCTCGATGGGATTCTGCGTGGCGATGACGTGGAATGGGGCATCGAGGATGCGGCGTTCTCCGCCCACGGTGACCGCGCGTTCCTGCATGGCCTCCAGCAAGGCCGACTGGGTCTTCGGCGTGCCGCGATTGATCTCGTCAGCGAGGACGATGTTCGCGAACACCGGCCCCGGTCGGAACGCGAGCTTCGTTCCACCCTGTTCGTCCCGGATCAGCGTCGTTCCGCCTGTGATGTCGGCGGGCATGAGGTCCGGCGTGAACTGGATGCGACGGGCATCGAGCGCGAGCGCCTGGGACAGCACGCGCACCAGCAGGGTCTTTCCGAGTCCTGGCGACCCCTCCAGCAGGACGTTCCCGCCCGCAAGGAGCGCCGTAAGGACATCCTGTAAGAGGCCATGCTGGCCGATGAAGACCGTACGGATCGCGGCCTCGAGGCGCCGGAGATCCGCACACGCTGCCTCGAGGCGGGAATTGTCGGGCTGGCTCATGGGCTCTCCTTCGCGGCATCCGCCGAGAGGGCGTTGAAATAGCGACGGACGACGGCAGCCCGCGCTGGCGGCAGTGCATCCCGGGCGAGCGTTTGCTCCGCGACCGCGGTGTAGTCGCCATGCAGGGAACGCCAGGACTGGGTCGTGCGCTGGCCAAGGGCAGCTTCCTCGACCGCTCGCAGGGTGCCGTCCCCCCCCTTCGACCAGGCCAGTTCGATGCGAGCGAGGGCGTCCGGCAGCGGAGGCAGACGGCCGGGGCCTTCCGCCTCCGCCTCCGCCGTTCCGACCGCGCCGGAACCCGCACCGGCCCCCGGACCGGTCGTCCGGGTGTCGTCCTTGGATCGAGCGTCCTCCCCACCGATGGGCGCCGGTCCACCATCGGCAGGCTCACCGGGCCTGCCCTCATCCCCGTCGCCAGCGCCCTCCCTGCGCTCCTCCGAATCACCGACCGGGGGCGCGCCGGCGTTCGTCTGCGCCGGACTTGCAGGCTCCTCTTCGGCGGGGCCACCCTCTCTCTCCGAGGCCTCTCCGCCACCCGTCGACAGTGCCACGTCGGCATTCCCCGGGTCGTCCGCATCCTCGGGTCCGCCTGCGAAGGCACCCTGGTTTCCGCCCGGGATCGGGGGTCCCTCGTCGGCATCGCCACGCTCCGTGCCGGGGCGGCTCATCAACTGCTGGCTGGCGGACGCGGGCTGGTCGGGGCGCCCCGACCCGGGCCGGTCCGGGGCGCTGGCGTCCCAGGATGGTCCGGCAGCGGCTGGTGCAGCTCCAGCGCCGGCAGCCGCGCCCGCTCCATTTCCGGACACACCCACCATCTCGCCACTCCTGGCGCGCGCCTCGGTGTGGACACCCTGCCGGCCCGCCACCGTCTGCATGCTGGCCATTGGCAGCGCGGCTCCCGGCTCACCAGGCTCTGCCGGGGACACTGGACCGGCAGCACTCTCCGCACCCGCGCCGCCGCCGGTCGCGGCCCGGATCGTCGCCATGGCCGGTGCGGCGTGCTCCAAGGGCGCCACGGCACCCAGGAGCGTCAGCATGGCTCCGATGCCGAGTCCCGTCCAGGGGACGCGAAATGCCGGGACCGCGTGCGCGGCCAGCTGCGGCGCGGCCGCGGATGCAGATGCCATCACCAGCCCCTGGAGGTCGCTGCCCCCCTCCGCCCGACCCATCTCGACGGCCAGTGCGGTCGCAACGAGCCCCTTGGACCCCGCTGATGCGTCGACCGCTGCGGCAAGCCCCTGCAGCGTCGGACGAACCGACCAGGCGCGGGCGAGCATGACTGCCAGCACGCCGAATCCAGTTCCCAGCCGGACCCACAGAGGAATCCCACCCGGCATGACGAGCAGACCCCCACCGACGGCCACACCGCCAATGACGGCCCTGCCGACCCGGCGCAGATCGCCGGTGCGTCGCCACTGCGTGAGCTGGGAGCGGAGGGTCAGCGGACTGGGCCTCATCAGGTCGGGAATCGGTCCCGGGGGCATCTAGCCGGGCCGAGATCCGGATGGAGCCCGTCGACGCGTTGTTGGCACACCCCTTGCTTTCCCGGCAGACCATGGAATCGCTGGCGCCCCTCCTGGGCAGCGCCCGTCGCTGGGGGTGCCATGCATGGCAGCCAACAGAAACCGTCACACGCCCCGATACCGGCGCTCGCGGAACCACAGGTTCGCGATCCACTTCTCCCCGACCTCGACCGGGTTGCCGGCGTGCCGCGCGCGGGGGTGTGGCGTGCGGATGTCCTGCCCCACATTCCAGAAGAGAAGAAGTCTGCCGGGCACGGCCTCGACGTCCATGTCGAGGGCGGGAAACCCTGTCGCGCCGCCGATGGCCGGTGCCGACAGGTAGAGCAATGCCGTCACGATCCGCTGCCCACCCCGAGCGGCGTTCGCCTGACCAATCGAAGAGGACATGTCGTAGCCGTCGAAATGCGGTCGGTACTCATGTCCGGGGCCGTACCGGACCACCTGGAAGCTCTCCGCATTGACGAGCGGGATGCGAACGAACTTCGCGATGCGGTCCGCGAGGGCGCGGATTCGTGGCGCGTGGTCGTGATGGATCCAGGCCACGCGACCCGACCGGACCGCTGCGTCCGATTCGATCGCCCCTGTGTCGAGCAACGGTGACTGCAGCCGGGTCACCGCGGCGCGGACCAAAGCGTTCCGCTCCGACCGCGGGAGGTAGTCATCGACGACCACGACCCATGGCTCTTCGCTGAGGACCCGTGCCCGGCTGGCCAGCCCGGCCTCGTGCAGACGCTCCCGCAGCTCCAGGACCATGCGATCCCCCCACCCTCCGGTAACCAGATGCCGTCCAGACCCGTCACGCCGTGAGCAGTGCGTCGACGATCGCCGGCAGTGCGTCGCCGGCGCGTTTCTCGAGCCGAACCTCTGCGAGCGAATCCGCCCGGGTCGGCCCGAGATTCAAGATGGCGACCGGCTTGCCCGCGCGCGCGGCATGCCGGGCGAAGCGAAACCCCGAGAACACCGCCAGCGACGACCCCACCACCAGCAATGCATCGGCGGCGTCCACCGCCGCAAAAGCCCGGTCGACCCGCTCTCGTGGCACACCCTCGCCAAAGAACACGACGTGGGGCTTCAAGACGCCGCCACACCGCGTGCAGGGCGGCACCCGGAACCCTGCGATGGCCGCCTCTACAAGGTCGGCATCGCCGTCCGGCGCAAGCGGAGCACCCGCCGGGTCCACGAATGCGGGATTGCGGGCCGCCAGCCTCGCCTGCAGGTCTGCGCGCGCGGACACCGCCCCACAGGAGAGGCACACGACCTCGGCCATCCGGCCATGGAGGGTCTCGACATCCGGTGACCCTGCAGCCTCATGGAGCCCGTCTACATTCTGGGTGATGAGTCGCGTCACCCGCCCCCCTGCCTCGAGGCGCACCAGCGCTGCATGGGCCGCATTGGGTTTCGCCCGGCGCATCTTCGGCCATCCCACAAAGCTGCGCGCCCAGTACCGGGTGCGCGTCGCGGGGTCGTTGCGGAAGGCGCGTCCCTGGATCGGATTGCGGGCGCGGCGCCTCGTCTCTGGCCCACGGTAGTCCGGGATTCCCGACTCCGTAGAGATCCCAGCCCCTGTCAGCACCGCGATGCGTCGTCCATACAGCAGCTCCACCATGGCCGCGAGCTCGCTCATGCATCCACCTCCACCCCGGACCCCGTACCGGCCTGCGCCGCGGACCCCCGAGCGACCTGCAGGTCCGCACGGCATTCTCGTGCCATCACGCGGACGCGGTCCGCCATCGAGTGGACAGACAACGGGGCGACGGGTCGGGGCGACGGCCTCTGCATGCCCCCCTCTAGACCTCCAACGCCCCGCGTCCAGTCCCAATCATGTCGGCGATGCGCAATGACGCACGGAGCGCTGGGCATCGCAGCCTGATGGCAGACACGGACCGGGGGCAGCCGACTGCCCCCGGTCACTGGCTCAGAAATAGAAGGTCATCCCGAGGGTGCCCTGCAGTGCGCCCGCACGCTGCAGGTTCGCGCTGATGTTGTCCAGCTGGCCGTAGTGGCTGTATCGACCCTCGGCACCGATGGCGGCGGACTCCCCGATGGCCAGCTCAAGGCCCACGCCAGCATGCGGTCCCTTGACCTGCTCCTGCCCGCCTCCGGGTCCCGCGCTTCGATTCGTCCAGGTGTAGCCGGCGCTGAGGTACGGACTCACCCGCGTCCAGGGGAACGCGAAGAGCTGGCCAGAGACGGACAGCGGGTCGGTGATGCGGGTGGCATCGGCCTCCCAGCTGTCGCGATGGCGCGACCACCCGACCTCGACCCCCAGGGCCTCCACCAGCCGGAACCGTGCAGCGATTCCGATGCCGCTGTCCGAGTGCCGCTCGCCATCCGCTGCCCGCCCGAGGTAGTTGCCGCCTCGAAGCCCGACCGCGAACGACCCGGCACGGTCCACTGCGCGCAGCGGCTTGTCCGCATTCTTCTCGATCGTCTGCGTCCCGCCACCCTGCTCGATGACCGTCACCTTGTGGACGCTGCTGGGCGGA
The DNA here is from genome assembly GCA_036126975.1 of Myxococcota bacterium. Lineage (GTDB taxonomy): Bacteria > Myxococcota_A > UBA796 > UBA796 > UBA2385 > JAYYRS01. The sequence continues at coordinate 8,702 of JAYYRS010000207.1, read as the reverse complement.
TTGTAGAGAAAGACTCCCGAGCCCCAGTACTTCGGGTGATGACGAGGGAGATGGTCCAGTCCGCCGCGGTGGTAGTCCGGCGCCCATCGCTCCGGAACGTACTTCGACCGCTTGACCCGGACGATGCGGGGCGTGCCGGTCCGACCGGGCGTGCGCCGCACCGCATCGCTCGCCTGGGTCCGCGGGCCCCCGACCTGGGGTCGTGGACCGCGCTCTGCGGTGGACGGCCCGCCAGCAGCTCCCCGGGCGGGGCCTCCGATTCCGCCCACACCACGGGACACCGTGCCCTTGCCCATCGCGCCACCGGCGCCCAATCGGCTGCCGTTCGAACGAGCCCCGGCGCTGCCGCGGGCGGGCGAGCGCTTGCGGTCATCCGGGACCCGCCGGAGATCGGGCCGGGAGCGAACCGCTTCGCCGGAAAGCGCACGCGGCCCGGGTGCTTCCGCTCCGCGACGCAGGGGTGCACTCCCCACGCCGGTGCGTTCCGGGACACCCACCTTCTGCCTGGTCGGACGGCGGGCAGCCGCGGCCTGTCCCAACCGATCCCGGTTCCCCGACGCCTTCGCGCGCTGGGCCGTGCGTCCCGATCGGACCGCCGAACTGGACTCCCCGGCCCCCCGTCCGGACGCCGCCTTGCCGGCCGACGGGCGTCCGGTGGCCCGGGCTTGCTGCCGACGCTCGGCGATCTTCTGCGCCGGGTGGACCTCCTGCCCCGGAAGCTTCGGCGCCCGCGAGGCAGCCGGAGGGGGCTTCTTCTTCTTCTTCTTCGCCTGGATGTCCGCACGGGACGCCTGTTCGACCGCATCCGGTGGCGTTTCTGCCGCGATGGCGTTGGCGGACCATCCGAAGAACAAGATGGCGAGGGCGGGGATTTCGGGACGCGACATGGTGCCTCCATGGGGTTGTCGGGAAGCGACCAGCCGTTTCCCGATCGCATCGAACGACGCCACGGCCGCACGTTCATTCGAGCCGGCGGCCCATGGACCCATCTCGCGACATCCCGTGACACCACGCTGCATGCACGGGGTTGCATACTTATTCACATCGGCGTATAGAACTCGGCCCACACAGCCCCGGGAGCGCGTGTGACCCGTTCCGTCGGAATCGTCGGCATCTCTGGATACGCCGGTATCGAGCTGCACCGCATTCTCGAGACGCACCCCATGGTGCGTGTCAGCATGGTCGCCGCCGGCCGCGCGGCCGGCGAGGCGCTCGACGGCAGCTGGCCCGGTGTCGATCCCCGCGGCACGATCTACATCGAAGAACCCGATACACGAAAACTCGCCGAGCGCTGTGAGGTCGTCTTCCTGGCACTGCCGCACGGCGTGTCGGCCGGCATCGTGGCGCCACTTCTCGACGCCGGCCTGACCGTCATCGACGTCGGCGCAGACTTCCGGCTTCCAGACCCCGCCGTCTGGAAGGAGACGTACGGCTCCGACCATGCCGCACCGGAGCTGCTCTCCGAGGCGGTCTACGGGCTCCCGGAGAAGAACCGGGAAGCCCTCCATGGCGCTCGCCTGGTTGCGTGCCCCGGCTGCTACCCGACCGCCGTGGCGGTCGCTGCGATGCCGCTCCTCGAAGAGGGCCTCGCAGACTTCCTGATCGCCGACTGCCTGTCCGGCGTCTCGGGGGCCGGGCGGAAGGCTGGGACGCGAAACCTCTATGGAGAGGTCAACGACAGCAGCGTCGCCTACGGCCTGGGCGGGACCCACCGGCACGTCGTAGAGATGGAGCAGCTGCTGGGTGTACCCGTCTCGTTCACACCCCACCTCGTGCCCATGACGCGGGGCATGCTCGCGACGGTCCATGCGCGGCCCGCCGGCGCACTGCCTGACGCGGCGGCGCTGACCGCCCTGTTCGAACGTCGCTACGCGGGCCATCCCATGGTGCAGGTCGCACCCCGCCCACCGGCCACGCGCGAGGTGCGCGGCACAGCGCGCGCCCGGGTGCACGCGGTGGTTGACGAGAAGCGCGGTGTCATCACCGTCACGAGCGCCATCGACAACCTCGGCAAGGGCGCCGCCGGCCAGGCCGTGCACTGCATGAACCTCGCCCTCGGCATCCCGGAGACCACCGGACTGCCCGTGCATCCCTTCCTGCCCTGAGGTGCGGCGATGACCGTCTTCATCCGGCAGGCCCGATCCACCGACCGCACCGCCGTCGAAGCACTCGTCTCGCGCGAAGCCGCCGCGGGCCGCGTGCTGCCAAGGGACTTCGCCACGGAGGCATTCCTGGTGGCGGAATCCCGCGGTCGCGTCGCCGGCACGCTGTCGCTCACCCGGTGGTCCGACGACGTCCTCGAACTCGGAACGGTGATCTCCGACCTTCCGGGACACGGCGTGGGCCAACGCCTCGTCCACGCCGCCATCGACCGGGCCGCACGGTCCGGTCATCGCTGGGCGGTCGTCCTGACCGGCATCCCGGGTTTCTTCCAGCGGCAGGGCTTCACTCCGGTCGCGGCCACTCCGTGGGCCCGGGCCAGAGGCCCTGTTGGCACGGCCGGCATTGAGGCGGGTCTCGACGTCGCGATCGGTCACAAGGCCGCCGCCGCGTGCATCCGCTGCCCCGCGCTCGGCACATGCTCCCAGGCCCTGCTCGCCCTTCCGCTCGCGGACCCGGTCCGGGCCTGCGCATGACGCGCGCGCTCGACATTCCTCCGTTCGCACCGGGGCCGCGCATTCCTGGCGGTGGCTTCCTGACGGTGCCCGGCACGCAGGGCGGAACGGCGGCCGCCGACGTCAAGGGCAACCGGGACGCGCGGGCGGACATCGCCGTATTCGTCGCACCGGGAACGGCCGGGGCCGTGACCACGCGCAGCACGGCGGCGTCCGCTTCCTGCCGATGGACCCGGGCGCGCGTTCCTGGCCCGGTGCACGCCGTCGTGGTGAACGCCGGCAACGCAAATGCAGCGACGGGCGCCCGCGGCGACGAAGACAACCGCTCCATGGCGGCCGCCGCCGCCGGCGTGCTGGGCTGCCCACCCGACGAGATCCTCGTCTGCTCGACCGGCGTGATCGGCGTGCCGATGCCGATGCAGCGCGTCCTTCCCGGCATTCGCACTGCTGCGGAGACGCTCGACGCGACCGATGCGGAGCTCGCGCGCGCCATCCTGACCACGGACCTCGTCCCCAAGCAGAGCGCAGTCGAGCGCGGCGGAATCACGGTCGGCGGCGTGGCGAAGGGTTCCGGGATGATCCACCCGGGCATGGCGACCATGTTGTGCTTCCTGGCCACCGACGCGCGCATCGACGGAGCTTCCCTCCAGCAGCTCGTCGGCTCCATCGCGGACCAAACCTTCAACCAGATCACCGTCGACGGCGACATGTCCACGTCCGACACCTTCATCGTTCAGGCCACGGGCGCCGGCCCGAAGGTGCGCCCCGGAACCCAGGCCTGGTCCGACCTCGAAGCCGCGCTGCTGGCCGTTGCAGGCGACCTCGCGATGGCGATCGCCCGCGATGGAGAGGGAGCCACCTGCCTGATCACCTGCACGGTCGAGGGCGGTGGAGATGACACCGTCGCGCGCCGCGCCGCGCGGGCAGTTGCCGGCTCGTCGCTGGTGAAGGCCGCGATCCATGGCCGAGACGCGAACTGGGGCCGGGTCGTGGGGGCGCTCGGTCAGGCGGGTCTCCCCCAGCTCGACGCACTGGACGTCGATTTCGCCGGGACGCCCGTCCTGCGGGGCGGGCGCCCGCTGCCTTTCGACGAGACCGCCGTCACGGAGGCCCTGCGCGCGCCCGACGTCTCGATCGCGTGTCGTGTCCCGGGGGCGGGCCGCGGCCGGGCATGGGGATGCGATATGTCCGCCGACTACGTTCGCATCAACGCTGACTATCGGAGCTAGCCCGCATGCCTGATGCCGTCGCACGCGCCCTCGTCGAAGCGCTTCCCTACGTGCAGAGACTGGCCGGCAGGGTGGTCGTCGTGAAGTACGGCGGTGCCGCCATGAAGGCTGCGGACCTGTCGGACGCCGTGATGCAGGATGTCGTGCTGCTTCATGCCGTCGGCGTCCGGGTCGTCCTGTGCCATGGCGGCGGCCCCGAGGTCAGCGCCATGGGGCGGCGGCTGGGCATCGAACCCCGCTTCATCGACGGGCTGCGAATCACGGATGACGAGACGATGCGGGTCGCCCAGCAGGTGCAGATCGGCGGCATCTCCCGAGACGTGGTCGGCGGGATAGGGCGTCACGGTGGCCGCGCCATCGGCCTGTCCGGCCACGACTGCGGCGGATTCCTCACGGCACGACCGCGCCAGCACACCGACCGGGAGACCGGCGTACCCGTCGACCTCGGCCGGGTCGGTGACGTGACATCCGTGGATGGAGACGTGCTCACCGGGCTCCTCGATACGGGACTCATCCCCGTGATCGCACCGGTCGCCGTCGACGGAGACCAACGTTCCATGAACGTCAACGCGGACTCCGTGGCGACGGCTGTCGCCGAAGCGCTCGGCGCAACACGCCTCGTCTTTCTCACGGACGTGGCCGGGATCCGCGGCGAAGACGGCGCGGAGGCGGCTCGGGTCCGCGCCCCCGAGCTTCAGACGTGGATCGACACCGGGGTCGTCGCTGGCGGAATGATCCCGAAGGCGGAGGCCTGCCTCTCCGCGCTTCGCGGCGGCGTCGAGGCCGTCACGGTCGCAGACGGTCGCGTCCCCCATGCCCTGCTCATCGAGCTGCTCACCGACGCAGGTGTTGGCACCCAGGTGCTGCCCGCAACGGAGCCCCCGTGCTGAACCCCTCCCATCCCTTCCTGCACACCTACGCCCGGTACCCGGTGACGCTTGTTCGCGGTGAGGGCGTCCGCATGCAGGACGACACCGGCCGCTGGTACCTCGATGCCTGCACCGGCATCGCCGTGATGTCCCTCGGCCATGCCCATCCGGCTGTCCGGAAGGCAGTCCTCGCCCAGATCGATGGGATCTGGCACGCCTCGAACCTCTTCCATGTCCCGGCGCAGCAGGCCTTCGCGACGCGTCTTTCGGCCGCCTACCACGGCGCCCCCAGCTTCCTGTGCAACTCCGGCGCCGAGGCCAACGAGGCGGCGGTTAAGCTTGCCCGGAAGTACCACTTCCGGCGGGGCGAGCCGAGGACGGAAGTGCTCACCGCGGAGCACGCCTTCCACGGGCGCACGCTGCTCGGGCTCGCGCTGACGCCCAAGGACAAGTACCGAACGGGCTTCGGACCCCTGCCCGCCGGCGTCCGCACGGCGCCTGCCGCAGCCCTCGCCGAGGCGGTCTCCGAGAACACCGCGGCGGTGCTCATCGAACCGCTCCAGGGCGAGGGAGGCTGTCGGGTCGTCCACGACCTGCCGGCCATCAAGGCAGCCTGTGAAGCCAGCGGTGCATTGCTGATCACCGACGAGATCCAGTGCGGACTCGGTCGGACAGGGACCTTCCACACTGCGGTGCGCCCCGACATCATCACGCTCGCAAAGGGCCTCGGCGGTGGACTCCCGCTGGGTGCAGTCCTCGCCGTCAACCCCGACGTGCACGACGCGTTCCAGCCAGGCGACCATGGCAGCACGTTCGGGGGGAATCCCATCGCCTGCGCGGCAGCCGATGCGACCCTGAAGACCATCCTGGATGAGGATCTGCCTGCAAACTGTGCCGCCATGGGCGCGATGCTGAAGGCCGGGCTGGAAGGGCTCGGTCTCGAGGTCACGGGCAGGGGCCTCATGCTGGCCGCGCACCTCGGCCGACCGGCCGCACCGATGATGGCCGCGCTGCGCGACCATGGCGTCATTGCCTGCCCGAGCGGAACCGAGGCGATCCGCTACCTCCCGCCCTTCATCATCGACGCGGGCCATGTCGAGGAGCTCATCGCAGCGACCGCCGCCGCCCTCGACGACACGGCCTGAGAACCCGGGTCGGTGCTACCCTCGCACCCCTGATGCGCTCCCCGCCGCTCGCACTGCACCTCCCCGCCCCGCAACCGCCTGAACGCCGGCGCGGCCGGCCCTCCAGCGCAGGCGGTCGACGCCGCGGACGGGCCGACGGAGGCCCGAAGTGGTGACGCTTGCCCACGTCGAGGGTCTCCTCCGCGCCGCCGCCATCCGCTGCACCGCGCGCACGGCGGACACGACCCACGGCTTCTTCCTGACGGCGCTCCCCATGGGGGAGGACCTGCTCTCGGTGCTCGCTCGTGAGGGCTCGAACCGCATCAAGGGTGGCGGGGTCGGACCGTGGAGGGCCGGCGAACTACGAGAGCTTCGCACCCGCCTCGCCCAGCCCCGACCGACACGCAGCCGCGAGGAGGTCTCCCGCTGCCTCACCGACTGGTTCCGGGGCGGGAACGAAGCGTCCCCCACGGACGACCGGGTCGCCGTGGCGCTGGCGGACGCCGTGATGCTCGATCTGGACACCCTCCTCGGCAGCGGCTGGCACGCCGAGCAGAGTCCACTCCGGCCCACGGCCGCCTATGCGGACGCGCTGTTGCTGCTCGGCCCCACGGCGCGCATGCTCCTCGAGCTGTCCCGCGATGATTGAGACCGCAGCGCATCGCCGATGGCGCGGCCGAGCCGCTGTCGAGCGCCATCGGGGATGCGGGCGTAGGCCGGTACATAGACGGCCCGGGCCATCACCGAGGCGATGCCATCGGCGCCGGTGCGACCCGGCGGTGCGACCACCGGTCCCAGGCGGGATGCGCCGGTCGTTGCATCAAAACCCGCTTCCCGCAGGGCGCGCACCATGGCCTCCGGCTCGGGCGGCGTGACGACGAACTGCCAGAACACGTGGGAGATGGCCGACCGCCCGAGCACCGGGGCATCGGCGGGGAGCATCCCGAGCAGCCGGGTCGCCGCCTCCGCGCGTTCCTCGACCCGCGACGCAGGGTAGTTCTCGATCCGTCGGCGCAGCAACCGGAGCAGCGGAGCCGAGGGTCGCCGCCGCAGGGCTGCCCACCAGTCGGAACCCTTCAATCCGAGCACGCGTCCGTTGATGAGCCGGTCGTGGGAGGTGCCGAGCCAGGCGCAGGTCGCAACAAAGACTCGATAGAGGATCGGCTCCCCCAGAATCCGCATCGCTCCGTAGTTCAGGACCACGCCGAGCCACGTGGCCCGGCCCTGGACGGGGTGGGTTTCTTGGCCCGCCCAGAGGGCTGCCCGCAGGCCTGGGTCGTCCACGCGGAAAAGGGCTCCACCGAGCGCGGTGGCCGTCTTGATCGGACCGAAGCTGAACATCGAGACCTGCGTGTCCGGGTGCCCGGCGTACCGCCCGTCGAACGCCTGGGCACAATCCTCCCAGACCGGCAGGCCATGTCGCCTGGCGACCGCGTGCACTGCCTCGAGCGGCATCCGGGCACCCAGGAGGTGCGTCACAAGCACGGCACGGGTGTTCTCGGTGATCGCAGCCTCGAGCGCTCCGGGGTCTGGCGCCAACGTGGCCGGATCGAGGTCCACGGGAACGGGGACGAGCCCGTGGTGCCGGAGCAGGTCGAACATGTCGGGGATGTTGACGGCTGTGCAGACCACCTCGCTGCCCTCTGGCAGCGCGAGGTGCCGAAGCATGACGTCAAAGCCCGTGCGCACCGTCAGGAAGACCACAGCGTGGGGATGCCATGCCGCCGCAGCCTGCCGCGAGAGCGTGCGGACATCGCCCGGGACCCACGCGAGCGCGAACGCCGCAGCGAGGTCTCCCCACCGAATGTCGATCTGTCCTCTCGGGAACATTGCGGCCTCTCCCGCGCGCGCTCCTCCACTATCCCGTGCGTTCCCCGGCGGTCAGTGGATTCCAAAGCCCTTGCGGACCCGGTCAAGCGTCGGGCGTCGCACCATGTAGATGGTCTCCTCTCCGGCCACCCGAACGAGACCCACCGGCCGATTGCGGCCGTCTCGGGTCTCGGCACCGAGCTCGAGGATCTTCAGGGTGCCATCCAGCATCCGCGCGACCACTCGCGCGCGCGGGGGCGCGAGGCCGGCCTCCCCCACACCGATTTCGCGTGCGATGTCGTCGGCGCGCAGGTCGGCGATGGTGTTCAGGCTGAAGAACACCAGCTTGATGTCGATATCGGTGTTGGCGGGCTGGATGACATTCCAGAGATTCGTGGCGAGGTCCTGCTGCAGCAGCACCCGGATCTGGCCGCCTTCCTCATATGCGAACGTGTCGACATCGGTTCGCTCGAAGCTGAACAGCTGCCGATCCTGGAACTCCGCGGCGGGCAGCCGGGCTGCCGCAATGGCGGGAAGCGGTGCGCGATAGGCGTCCGGCTTGCCGGGGACGCGCACGACCGCCGAGTCCTGGCCGCCGGTGTGTCCGACCTCGAGAGACCGCGTGCTCCCATCCTCCAGGGTCACCTCGAGAAGCGCGGCAGCCGGGTCGAATCCCCCATCGAAGCCGGGTCCCAGGATCTCCCCCGCCCGCATGTTGCCAAGCGAGGCCATGAGGTTGGCGGCCGCCTGCTGATCCGGGAGGAACCCCGGGTCCGGGTCGAGTGACCAAGTCCCCGGCAGCGCGGAACCATCCGGACCGGTGCCCGGAGAGGGGCCGCGCACGAGCCGAAGGGTCTCCGTCCCGTCCTGCTGCACGACCAGCTGGACGGCATCCTTGGATGGGAAACCCATCAGCACCCGATTGCGCCATGCTGCCGCCTTCTTGTCGTACCGGTGGCGGCCACCGACCCGGGCCCGGTAGACCGCGTCATCTCCCGACAGCCGGATGAAGCTCGTTCCCCCCGGTCCATCGAATCCCAGCGTGAAGCTGAGGGA
>JAYYRS010000206.1:0-2669 GCA_036126975.1 Myxococcota bacterium | reverse complement strand
ACCCCGGGGGGCCGGGGTTGGGGCCGTGGGGTGCATGGGGGGCTACCGCGCCGGGATGGGGCGGGGGCGGCGCGCGCCGCCGCACCGTCTTGACTTGCCACCCCGCCCACCGTCGGGGTACGTGCTGCGGTCTCGTGGCCTCTCACGACACAGCGCACCCGTTCGCGCGCCCAAGTCTCCATCCCACCCGCATTCTTCCGGCGATCCCATACCGCCGGCGCCATCCATCAACCGCCGGCAGGACCCGTCTGCACAGCCGGACACCTGACCTCTTCGGCCGGAGAAGACACCATGACCACGCCCCGTTCCCTCGTTCTCACCCTCGCCCTCGCGGGTTGCGCCACCGCAGACCAGCACCAGCAGATGGAAGCCCGTGTGGCACAGCTGGAGCAGAAGGTGGAGGCCCTCGAGAAGGCACCCAAGGCCGCGGGAACCGCCGCAGCGGACCCCGCCGCCGAGGCCGCTGCCAAGAAGCTCTACGAATCCATCTCCGAGAAGGTGTCCAAGGGCGAGATGGAGGCTGCCAAGGCCGAGATGAGCGAACTGACCACGAAGTACGCCGCCACGACGATGGCAAAGCGCGCCCGGAAGATGTCCGCCGAGCTCGAGGTCGTCGGCAAGGCCGTCCCGTCCGATTGGTCGAAGAGCGTCGAGAAGTACTACCAGGGCGAGGGCAACGTGGACCTCAGCACCGGCACCACGCTCGTCGTCTTCTGGGAGGTCTGGTGTCCGCACTGCCGTCGGGAGGTGCCGGAGCTCAAGGCCACCTACGAGAGCCTCAACGGCAAGGGCCTCAACGTGGTCGGTCTGACCAAGATCACCCGCTCCGCGACCGAGGAGAAGGTCGTCGACTTCATCAAGGAGAACGACGTCACCTACCCGACCGCGAAGGAGGACGGGAAGCTCTCCAAGGAGTTCAACGTCTCCGGGATCCCCGCCGCAGCGGTCGTCAAGGATGGCAAGATCATCTGGCGCGGCCATCCCGCCCGGCTGAACGATGAGCTGCTCACGGGCTGGCTCTGACCTGACACGGCCCCCGGGCCCCCCGCGGCCGCCGCTCCCCAGGGGGCGGCGGCCGCTGTCGTCCGGGCCGCTTCGTCCCGCGCGGCGCGCATCCGCGTTCGCGACGCGGGTCGGCCGCGCCGACCTTCACCGCGGCAGTTAGCCTCCGTCCATGATCCCACTTCCCACGCTCAGCGACAGCCGGGCCGCCCTCGCTGCGGGCTTCGACGCCACCCCCGTGGACGAAACCGTGAACTTCCTCCGCGGGCTCGGCATGGGCCAGCTCCGGGCCATGTGGAACCTGGCAGATGCAGACCGACAGCCGCTGCCCATGGCGCACCTCAGCGGATCCGAAGGAGAGGTCATCATCCACGAAGGGCAGAACAGCCTGCCGGCATTCACCCGCTTCCAGAAACGCTTCGTGCTCCGCTCGGGCTCGGTCCAGGGGTACAACCACAACCCCCGCAGCATCTCGTGGTTCACCGGACCCGGGCACTTCACGACGCGTGCAGCGCAGCCGGATGAGCTGATCATCGACTACGAGAAGATCCCTGCCGACGTGCCCGAGGGCTTTCCCCCGCTCGTGGACAACGCGAGCGGGACCCGCCGGCTGATCTTCGGTGGAATGCAGGACCACTTGCTACGGGTGTCGCGTCGCGTGGTGATCGGCCGGGCCTTCCGTGGTGGGCGGTTCCAGCCCGCATGGTTTGCGCTCTGCCGGATGGGGAGCCTCCCCGAGGACGCTGACGCTGCGGGGTGAACCGCTGGCAGGGCGCGCCCTGCTGGTCTCGCTTGCCATGGCGGTGAGCGCGGGCCTCCAGGGGCTGGCTCTCTTCTCTCCGGGCGTCGCCGAAGTGGACCCGGAGGAGCTGTACAACGCGGGCGTGGCCTGGATGGTCGGACATGGCCACGCGGACGCCCTGTTCCGAATGCAGTACCGGGAGTTCTGCGGCGGGTGCTCTCTCGATGCCCTCATCGCGGCGCCGCTGCTTCGCGTCCTCGGACCCTGGTGGCTCGCCTGGAAACTCGTGCCGCTCGCCTTCACGGCACTGCTGGCGGGGGCAGGGACATGGCTCATCGACCGGAAAACGGGGCGCCCCGCAGCGCTGGCGTTCGCGGTCCTGCTCGCACTGGCACCCCGGGCCTGGCAGCATCTCAGCCTCATCGGGTGGGGGAACCACGTCGAGGCCGGCATCGTCGGAACGCTGGGCCTGTTGTTCACCGTCAGTGCGCGCCGCATCCAGACGAGAATCCTCGCTGGCGGGATGCTCGGAATTTCCGTCTGGATCGGCTTCTCCGGCGTATTTGCGCCCTTCGCTGCGCTGGCAGTCCTGCTCGCCCGCCGGCAGCGCGCAGCCGCCCTGCAGGTGGCACTCGGGATCCCGCTCGGGCTCCTGCCATGGGCGGCCCAGTACGCCAGCACGGGGCTGCATCCCTTCGTCACCGTCTACCAGGACGGAGAGGCTGCTCCCGCCCTCGCGCGGATTCCCCACAAGCTTGCGACGCTCGTCGCGCCGGGCCAGCTCGTTGCACTCCTCGGACTCCCCCATCCCTGGGTCGGTCATGGCCTGGGATGGGGTGCTGCCGTCAGCGTCGCGGTCGCCATCGGTGCGACGGTCCGGAACCGGGCTCGCGGGCTCGCGGGCGCAGCGCTGGCTGGTCTCGCG
>JAYYRS010000205.1:0-2906 GCA_036126975.1 Myxococcota bacterium | reverse complement strand
ACCCATCCCCCCGCTGCAGGGCGTCCGCAAGGTCGAGGAAGGCTCCCTCACATTCGCCCACGCAGGTCACGTCCACTGACGGATGCCGGGCAAGCCCGGGGTCGAATGTCACGTGGGTTCCCCCCAACGCCACGACACAGCCGGGCTTCACCCGCTTGACGCGATCGGCGAATCCCAGCGCGACGAGGTGTCCCGCAACGTGGCAGGGGATGATGGCGAGGTCCGGGTCATAATCACGCAGAAGCGTGTCCAGCTCGGGCTCTTCGTCACCCAGATACAAACGGGTCGTGTGCCCTCCACGCTGGAGCACGGCCGACAGCTCGGTGAGCGCGAGGGACTCATTGACGGCGGTGTCCTGGAGGAAGACGATGCGCATGACCGCAGTTTATCGCGCGGGCGGGCCGCGTCAGGCGAAGCCGCCATCTCGGACCGTCCAGGCGCGCCCGGTCCGCACCCGGACCATGCTGGCATTGCGGCCCGCAGCGCCCTTCGTTAGTCGCGTGGGGTCCCGGGTCCGGCACGCCGCCGGCCACCCCCGCATCCCGGCGGCTGGCGCGCCCTCCGCGCCTCCAGCCACCCCCCAATCCCTTCTTCCAGGAGCACCCTCCATGTCCTTCCGTTGCTGGTACACCGGAAAGGTCGCCACCCCCGGCACCCGTGCCGTCAAGGTGATCGTCGAGACCCGTCGCAAGGAATACGCCTTCCGCCCCAAGGCCATCCCGGTCAAGCGCAAGGGCCGCAAGAAGAAGCAGTGGCGCGACGACAAGGGCGGGATCGGCTTCGAGCGCGTGAAGGAGGTCCTGATGACCCCGGAAGGCGCCCGCCTCTACTTCGAGAGCGAAGAGGGCCAGCGGATGAAGGCCCTCCTCGACGGCGGCTTCCGTGCCCAGGCACAGGCTGAGAAGGAGGCCGCGGCCCTCCTCGGCGACGTCGCTCCGGTCGACGTCAGCGACGACGCGCACCACGAAGACTGAACCGCGGCCCTCGGGCCCCGCCATGCACGCCCTCCCCTGGCCCACCGCCAGTCCGGAGGGCGTTCTTCGTGGCCCCTCGCTGGAGCAAAACTGCCCCCCATACGCTCAGCGCTTGCGACAGCGCCCCAGGGACCGGCGGCAGATGAGCCGCGCGACCTCCCCGTCCGAGACGCGCACGGTGCCGGCGGATGTGAAACCCGCACCGAAGTCGGCTTCGATGGCGTACGTGCCTGCCGGGACGGCCCCGGCGTCGAAGTCACCCTTTCGTCCGCTCAGACGCACGGCCGTGGCCCCGCCAGCGAGGAATATGCGGGCTGTCGCATCCTCGGCTGCGACGGCCGTCGTCGCGCGGGGGCGGGCCGCCGATGCGCGCGCCGCGGGAGCGGGGGCGGCCGCGGGAGCGGCGGTCGACGCAGTGGGTCCGGGATTGGCCGGCGCAACCGACGCGACCGGCGCGGCCGCCGCGGCCGCCGCGGCCCTGCCCGACGACCCGGAGGCTGGCGACATCGGGGGCTCCCGGGGGTCCACGAGCGGCGACGGTTCTGCCAGGATGTCCACGGCGCTGGGTTCGCCGTCGCCCGCGTGCCCCGAAGCGGCCGCAGGCGCGTCGGCGGCCGCCTCGAGCACGGCCCCGCCGCCGAGGTCCAGTGCCTCGAGCTCCGCCTCCTGGGCCGACCACAGCCAGCCGATCACGCCGCCGCCGAGAGCCACGACGAGGCCAAAGCTCGACGCCGCCGCCACCAGGGCAGGCCCGAGAGCTCCCCGCCGGCCCGCGCCCGGCGCCCCCGCGAGGGACCCGGATATCGCCACGGCATCCTCCGCGAGGATGGTTCCCGACAGGTCGTCCTCTGCTCCCGGCAGCGCCGGCGAGGGGACCGCGGGCACGGTCTGCTCCGCCCAGTCCTGGAGCCAGGGGCCCACGCGGTCCTTCCGCAGGCTGCGGAGCTGCCGAGCCAGCGTCCGGGCATCCGGACGATCGGACTCGTCATACGCCAGGCATGCGCCGATGGTCCGGTACAGCGCCTCATCGGGGACGACCGCCCAGAGGGCCGCCATGGCGTCCGTCAGCCGCGCCTCGTGCCGCTCCCGGTTGCCGGATGTCCGCCCCAGCGGCTGCCCCACCAGGAGCTCATAGAGCACGGCGCCGCAGCCGTACACGTCGCCCTTGTGTGAGTCGATGCCGTCGAGCCGTTCCGGCGCCATGTAGGCCAGCGATCCGAAGAAGAGGCTCCGGGTCGTGCTCTCCCGACCGGAAAACTCCGCACGCGCCACGCCGAAGTCCAGCACCTTCACCTCGCCGTTGCGGGTGAGACGCACGTTGCTCGGCTTGACGTCGCGATGGAGCAGTCGGAGGGGCGTGCCATCCGCGCCGACGGTCGCAAAGGCACCGTCGAGCGCGCTCGCAAGTTCGCTGACAATCTCGAGCGCCGGCCCGACCGGGATCGGACCGCACACCTGCAGGATGTGCTTGAGGTCGACCCCCTCCACGAACTCCATGACGACGGCCCAGCGCTCGCCGAGCCGCTGCAGCCCATCGACCCGGACCACGGCGCGGTGCTGCAGCAGCCCCAGCATCCGGGCCTCATCTCGCAACCGGGCTGCGATGTCCTCCTGCTCGGCGACCTCCGGGTTGAGCACCTTCAACGCGACCGTCTTGCGGAAGTCCCCCGGCCCCAGCAGTGCCGCCTTGTAGACGGTACCGAAGCCGCCACGACCCACTGCCTCGATGACCCGATACCGTCGCGCTTCGCCTTGCAAGCCGCCCTGCCCGTTCAAAGGAGCACCCCAGGATAGCAGGTGGCGGTCCGGCTGCTACTCTCGGCGCCTGGAGCGTCCATGGAGCCCGCCCTGTCCTGCGCCCCCGCTTCGTGCGGTTCCACCCTGGGCCTTCGCGTCCCGGGCCCGGCGGCCATCTCCGCGGACTCCGACGAG
>JAYYRS010000204.1:0-7175 GCA_036126975.1 Myxococcota bacterium | reverse complement strand
GGTCCGTGTTGAACTTCGTCACGCCCGAATCAGAGCAGGCGAACGCGCCAAGAGCCGCGAAGACAGACGAAAGGCGACGCATCTGGACACTCCCGGATTCCGAAGCCGGAGCCTACGAAGTCCTCGGATCCCGGTCAACTCCCGCGCCTGCGCCGGGCCGCGGGCCGCCGGATCGCTCCCGTCAGGCGGTTGGCCATGGTTCCCATCCCGATGCAGTCTGCTGGATCAGATGGAGGTCTGAGCGGGCCGTACCGACTCCTCGCTACAGCGCGTAGAGGGCCGAGACCTCTGTTGGGGACAGCGCGTAATCGTAGAGCTTGACCTCATCGACGCGACCGTTGCACATCCAGTGAAGCGCAGCAGACCACCATGTGTCGACGCCGATTCCGACGTGGTCGAAGCTGGTGTTGGTGCTGATGCCGAGCGACCGGGTGCCAACCGAGGCGCCATCCACATACAGCTCCAGCTCGGTGCCATCGTAGGTCCCGACGATGTGGTACCAGGTGCCCAGTGCCCAGGCCGACGCACCCGCAGGACGCAGATCCCGCCCGCAGGTGCCGAGCATGGGCGCATCGCCCGACGCCGACTCGGTGCTGTAGGTCAACGCAAATGCGGTACCCCCGCAGCCGCCCCCGAAACTGACGATGGGCGCCTGGCCGTCTCCGTCGCCACCCTTCGCGCCGAGGTAGGCCCACGCAGAGATGGACTTCTCCGTCGCGCCCCGGAGGGCCATCGGGTAGCCGTTGTCCGACAGGAAATAGTCCGAGCAGGACGTCATCGCGTAGGTCGTTCCATCGACCCCCGCCACGCCGGCGGCCGGAGAGCCATGGACAACCAGATCGACGTCCCCGATGAGATCGGCAATGTCGCCGGCACTCGTCAGGGTCTCCATGTCCCAGTACGCGACGGGGCAGGCATCGCCCGTCTCAAAGCCGGCGTATCGACCCTCGGTCCGGCTGTCGTTGCAGTCCTCGCCGAGCAGGGCCCCGTCTCCGTCATGGTCACCGGCTGCCGTACGGGCCAGGCGGAAGCCGATGTCGTCGTAGGACAGGCTCGGGACGATGTGGTCCCGGTTCGCGTTCCGCATGGACACAGCAAGGTACCGGAAGCTTCCACCGCGCAGCGAGACGTCGACGTTGCCCTCTGCACCCGTGGGGTCCGTCCGGCCCGCGCTCGTGTAGTACCCGCTGTCGTACACGTCCTGTGTCCATTCATGGGCGTTGCCCGCCATGTCATGCAGTCCGCAAGCATTTGCGTCCTTGCCACCGACCGGCTCCGTGCTGCCGCTGCTGTTGTCGATGTACCAGGCCACGTCCGCGAGCGTCATGCTGCCCGGGTACAGAAGATCCTCGCCGCAGCGCGCCGCTCCCTCCCACTCGGCTTCTGTCGGCAGCCGGTAGCCGTCGCAGGCGTACACATCCATGGCGAGGGCGCAGCTCACCGACGACCCGCTGCCCTCGCACTCGTAGCACTCCGCCAGACCCTCGGTCGCGGACAGCTCGTTGGCGTAGGCAGCGGCCATGTGCCAGGTGACGTTCTCCACGGGACAGTCCGTGCCGCAGGCCGTGTAGGCAGACGGGTTGGTGCCCATCAGCGCCTGGTACTGGCCCTGCGTGACCTCCATCTGCGACAGGTAGTAGTTCCGCGTCAGCGTCACGGGCATCACCGGGGACTCGTCGCCGTCGCAACTCGACTGCCCCGGCGTGCAGCCCATGTCGAAGCTGCCCGAGCAGACCTCTACAAAATCCACTCCGCTCGACGACAGGGCGACGCTGCCGTCATCGCAAGATTGGGTGATGGTCACGGCGTCCCACGCCGTGGTGCCGTCATCTTCTCCGTCGCTGGGCGTCACCGTGCACACCCAGACGTCATCGACGACCGTGTCTGCACCACTCACCGTATCGCCACTCCAGGTCGTCGTCAGCGCGCTGCCATGGGGCGAGGTGTCGACGGTCCAGTCCATGGTGTAGACGATGGGGTCACCATCCGCGTCGGTGCTCGGTGTGATCACGTCGCAGATGAGGTCCTCCCCCTCAACGGGATCGGTCGGATCGATGGCGACCGTCGGGGCGGTCGGCGGCGTATTCGAGACCGTCACCGCGCCGCTCATGGCGGTCGAGGTGTCGGTGCCGTCATCCGCGGTCGCCACCACATGGACTGCGTCGTCCTTGTCGAAGTGGACAGCGCCGCTCAGGGTGTTGTCCGCACCGTCCTGCACGAGCGTGCCGTCGACGAACCACGCGTAGGTGACGCCCACGCCATCCCCGTCGTCGTCGCTGGTGGCCACGTTCGCCGTCAGCGTGTCGTTGGTGTAGACGGTGCCCGGCGCGAGGCTGGGGGCGCTGACGTCTGGCGGTGTGTTCGCGATGGTGGTGGTGGCACCGCTGGTGGCCGTCCCACCCTTCGCGTCGTCCGCGGTGGCGGTGCAGGTCACCCCCTGCCCCCGCGTGAACACGCCGGCCAGCTGGCTGGACGTCGCCGTGGCGCTGGACGCGGTCTGGGCCACGCCGTCCACGGTCCAGCCGTACGACACGACCACGGCGTCCCCGTCGTCATCGCCCGCTGTCGCCGTGCAGGTCAGGGTGTCGCTCCGGGTCGCGCCCGTCGCCGGTGACAGGCTCACCGTCACGCTCGGGTCGCGGTTGGCGACCGCCAGGTCTGCGCTCCCGCCAGCGCTTCCGCCGTCGGGGTCCGCCGCCGTCACCGTGCAGGTGACCGTCTCAAGGCTGGCCACCGCGGTGGTCGACAGGTCGACCGTGCTGCCCGTTCCCAGGCTTCCGGCGCCGCTGCCCGACCACGCATAGGTGAGGGCCGGCGCATCGCCGTCGGCGTCGGTGGCCGTGGCCGTGCACGTGAGCGTGTCATCGTTGTTCGCCGATGCCGGGCTGATGCCCACCGTCGCCACCACCGGGTCGGTGTTCAGCACCGTCGCGACCGCGCTGCCCTCAGCCGTGGCCAGCGCCCCGTCCGTGGCCGTGGCGGTGCAGGTCAGCGTGTCGCCGGGGTCGTCGGTCTCGGCGACCGTGTAGGTGTCCCCCGTGGTCCCGTCCGTCCATGTGTAGGTGAGCGACGGCGTCTCGCCGTCCACGTCCGATGCCGTCGCCGCGCACGTGAGCGTCTCGCCCACCCGGGCCTCGGTCGGTGTCACCGTGACACCGTCCACCGTGGGTGCGGTGTTGTCCACCGTCACGTCGATCGCCCCCACCGTCTCCGCGCCGTGGTCATCGGTCACCGTCGCGATGCACGTCAGGACCTCGCCCACGCCGTGGGGGCCGGCGAGCGAATCGCCCGCTCCGGCGTCGGCTCCGTCCCGCTGCCACGCGTACGCCACGCCCACGCCGTCCTCGTCCGGGTCACTCGGGGCATCCGCCGCGCAGGACACGGTGTCCTGGGACGTCACCGCCGCGGGCGTGACCGTGAGCTCGCCGACCGCGGGACCCCGATTCTCCACCGTGACCGAGGCGGTGTCCGTCCCCGTGCCGGCGTCGGCGTCCGTCGCGACGACCATGCACACCAGCCCGTCACCCGGTGTCGCCAGCTCCGGCGTCAGCGCCAGCACCGCGTCGGTGCCGAGCTCCTCGCCCGTGGTCTCGTTGCGCCAGCCGTACGCCAGCTCGACGCCCCGCTCGTCCGGGTCCGTCGCGGTCGCAGTGCACGCCACGGTGCTGTCGTTGTAGACCCGTCCGTCGGCGGTGTCGGCGGACACCGCGACATCCGAGAGGACCGGGTCGGCATTTCCGAGCTGCAGGGAGTCTGCGCCGGCTGCGGTCGCACCGTCCGGGTCGGTCACCGTCGCCGTGCAGACCACCACGTCGTCCGGTGCCACGAGGTCCGGCGCAAGCGCCAGGGTCTCGCCCGTGCCCAGCGCCGCGCCGTCCGACTCCAGCGACCACGCGATGTCGGTCGTCAGCGCGTCGCCGTCCGGGTCCGACGCCGTCGCGGTGCAGGCCAGCGTGGCCGACGGCGTGGCCGGGTCCGCATCCGCGGTGATCTCCACCGACGACACGGTGGGGGCGGTGTTCACGTCGGCCTTGCCGTCTCCCTGGCAGGCGGAGAGCAGGGCGAGCGGCGTGACCAGGGAGACGGCGCGGGTGGGATGCATGGCGACTGCCCTCGGGGTGGGGTGCGGACCCGGAACGGAAGCGCGCGAGCGCGGCGGTCCGGGCGGACGGCGTAACGCAGGCGCGGCGGACCATCCCCTCGGCATATCCAAGGGATTGCGCCTGGAATGGAGGGCGTGAAAGCCTCAGACCTTCATCGGACCCACCATCTCCTCGGGGCGGATCGCGGCGTCGAACTCCGCCTCGGTGAGCAGACCGAGCGCGACGGCCGCCGCCTTCAGCGTGGTGCCGTCCTTGTAGGCCTTCTTCGCGACGGTCGCTGCGTTGTCGTAGCCGATGCTGGGGTTCAGCGCGGTCACCAGCATGAGGGAGCCGTGGAGGTTCTTCTCGATCACGCTCCGGTCGGGCTCGAGACCTGCGGCGCAGCGCGCATCGAAGCTCGCGCAGGCGTCTCCCAGCAGGCGGATCGACTGGAGCAGGTTGTAGGCGATCACCGGCTTGAACACGTTGAGCTCGAAGTTCCCCTGGCTCGCGGCGAAGCCGATCGTCGCGTCGTTGCCCATCACCTGGGCGCATACCATCGTCATGGCTTCGCACTGCGTGGGGTTGACCTTGCCCGGCATGATCGAACTCCCCGGCTCGTTTGCAGGGATGATGAGCTCTCCGATGCCGCAGCGTGGACCGGACGCGAGCCAGCGGACGTCGTTGGCGATCTTCATGCAGGCCACGGCGAGCTGCTTGAGGGCGCCACTCGCGAAGACGAAGGCATCATGCCCGGCAAGACCCGCGAACTTGTTCGGTGCCGAGGTGAACGCGTGTCCGCTGTAGTTGCTGATGTGCACGGCGACGCGCTCGGCGTACATCGGATGGGTGTTCAGCCCGGTTCCCACCGCAGTTCCACCCAGCGCGATCTCCCGGAGCTGCGGCAGGGAGGCGCGGATGGCAGACAGGGCGTGGTCGAGCTGCGCCACCCAGCCCCCGATCTCCTGGCCGAGCGTGAGGGGGGTGGCGTCCTGCAGGTGGGTGCGGCCGATCTTCACGATGTCCGAGAAGGCCGCGCTCTTCGCATCGAGGGTGTCGCGGAGGCCCTCGACCTTGGGGATCAGCGTCTCGACGATGGCGGTCACCGAGGCGATGTGCATCGCGGTCGGGAAGGTGTCGTTGGAGCTCTGGCTCCGGTTGACGTGGTCGTTGGGGTGGACGGGCGTCTTGGAGCCCAGCACACCGCCGGCAATCTCGATGGCGCGGTTGGAGATCACCTCGTTCACGTTCATGTTCGACTGGGTGCCCGAGCCTGTCTGCCACACGACCAGTGGGAACTCGCCGTCGTGTCGTCCCGCGATGACCTCGTCGGCGGCCTGGACGATGAGCGTCTTCACGGAGCCCTCGAGGTTGCCCAGTTCGTGGTTGGTCACCGCGGCAGCCTTCTTCAGGACGGCGAAGGCGCGGATGACCTCTCGCGGCATCCGCTCGTCTCCGATCGGGAAGTTCATCTGGGAGCGCGCCGTCTGGGCGCCGTAGTAGGCCGTTTCGGGCACGTCGAGGGCGCCCATGCTGTCGGTCTCGGTGCGGGTGGTCATCATGGCTCCTGCGATCGGATCTTCGGTGCGTGGACGCGCTGGACCGGATGCCCACGGCGCGGAGGGATCGGGCGGGCCCCTAGCGGGTCCGCCCCCCCATCGGCAAGCGGTCTCGCTGGCGCTGCGGGTCGACAGCAACGTCAAGCGAAGAAGGTGATACGGGCCCCGGGAAAGAGGAGAGAGCATGCCCCTCGGACCCACCATCGCCCTGGGCGTCGGACTGCTTGCGCCCGCGGATGCGGGTCCTGGCACGGCGACGGCCCAGCCCGGCCCCGAACTCGCCCCGGCGCTGCGCAGTCGTCTGGACGCGTGGAAGAGCGGCGGTCGGCCCCCGGCGGTGGATGCCGACCGCGCCGCGGCCTACGCCCTCCTGGCGGACTGGGTGGCCGACAAGGGGAAGGCGGGAGAGCCTGCGCACCTCGTATTCGTGTGCACCCACAACTCCCGGCGCAGCCACATGGGCCAGCTGTGGGCCGCGGCCGCTGCCCGCCATGCCGGACTCGAGCACGTCCAGAGCTGGTCGGGAGGCACCGAGGCCACGGCCTTCAATCCTCGCTCCGTCCGGGCGCTGGAGGGGCACGGGTTCGACATCAACAGCACAGATAAGCAGGCGCCGGACGGCAAGGACAACGTCATCTACGAGACGCGCCTGGGCGAAGGGATTCCACCCATCGCGGGGTTCTCGAAGGTCTACAGCGATGCCCACAACCCCGCGGCGGGTTTCGCTGCGATCATGGTCTGCAGCGCTGCGGATGCATCGTGCCCCTTCGTGGAGGGCGCCGAGCTCCGGGTGAGTGTGCCGTTCATCGACCCGAAACGCGCGGATGGAACGCCAGACGAGGCGGCGGTCTACGCGGCCAAGAGCGAGGAGATCGGCCGGGAGATGGCGTGGATGATGGGGCAGGTGCCCCGATAGCCGGGGTCCGGAGCCAGGAGCGGGGACCGGCGAGGGCCGCGGGCCGGGCCATGCGGAGAAGCCCGCAACCCATGGCCGATGGCCGCGGATGCATCGAACCGCGACGCATGACTTGACCTTGCAGGGCCCAGCGGACACGATGCGGGTCCAGAACGATTGGAGAGCCAATGATGCGCCAGAGCCTGTTGGGAATCGCCTTCTTGTGGGGTTGCGGGGAAGAGGACAAGTCCTCGGAGAGCTCGTCTTCCGACCCCACCGTGGACTGGGACGAGCCCGTCGACCGGGATGGAGACGGTGCATTCTCGGATGTCGATTGCGACGATTCGAACCCGGACATCAACCCATCGGCATCCGAGATCTGCGACGGGGTCGATAACGACTGCGACGGAGAGACGGACGAGGCCGGCGCCGATGGCGAGACGGACTGGTACCGGGACGAGGATGGGGACGGCGAGGGAAGCGCCGGCGACATGGTCAGCGCGTGCGACGCCCCGGATGGGTACGTCGACAACAGCGATGACTGCGAAGATTCCGATGCGAGCATCGGGGCGAGCGCGACCGAGATTCCGTACGACGGAATCGATCAGGATTGTGATGGCGCCGACCTGACGGATGTTG
>JAYYRS010000203.1:0-2790 GCA_036126975.1 Myxococcota bacterium | reverse complement strand
CTTCCGACCATGTCGGCAAGCTGCAGGCCCGAGGTGTTCGACGCGACGATGGCGTCGTCCCTGCGGTTCGCGGCGACCCACTCGTAGACCCGGGCCTTGATGTCGAGGCGCTCGACGACGACCTCGATGATGAGGTCGCATTCTGCGAGGAGGGCGCCATCGTCTTCGTAGTTGGCCGGCGTCACCAGGGATGCGAGGCCCTTGGTGAAGAAGGCGGCGGGCTTCAGCTTGACGGCGTTCTTGAGGCCGGCGATGGCCAGGCTGGATCGCGGGCTGCCTTCCGGCAGGTCACGGGGAACGATGTCGTAGAGCACAGACGGCACGCCGGCATTCGCGAGGTGGGCAGCGATGCCCTGGCCCATCACACCGGCGCCGAGCACCGCGACCTTCTTGATGGCAGTAGCCATGTCTCCTCCGAGCGGGGGACGAGCGGAAGTTCTGGTCCGCGGGCGCAGACGCCTCCGCGGAGTGAATGAGGATTCATTCAGCGGCCGCACACTATCTGACGCGCGGCCTGGATGCACCCGGAGGGCGTCCAACCTCGGGGTGCCAGTGGCCGCCGCGTGCTGATTCGCTGCGCTCCTGGTCGGGTCTGCTCCACCGCGCGGGTGCGGCAGGGTCCGCGCTGGTACGCTACCGGGGTCCCGCGGGCCGGCGGGCCTGAGACGGAGCGACCGTGTCGACATCCGAGACACCCGAGCAGTTCGGGAACTACCATCTGCTCGAGAAGATCGCGACCGGCGGCATGGCCGAGGTCTGGCGGGCTCGGTACTACGGCGCTGCAGGGTTCGAGAAGATCCTGGTGATCAAGAAGGTGCTGCCGGATCTCGCCGCGGACTCCGAGTTTGTCGAGCTGTTCTACGACGAGGGAAAGATCGCCCAGCACCTGCAGCACGGCAACATCGTGCAGATCTGGGCGCTCGATGAGGTGGGCGGCCAGCCCTTCATGGCCATGGAGTATGTCCACGGGCTCGACCTGTCTCGATTGTTGAGCCGTGCCCGGGGGCTGGGCCCCTTCCCGATCCCGCTCGCCCTGCTCTGTGTCTCCGAGATCCTCCGTGGGCTCCACTTCGCGCACGATCGTGAGGATGACCTTGGACAGCCGCTCCGAATCGTCCACTGCGACATCAGCCCGCAGAACATCCTCATCTCGTTTGCGGGAGAGGTGAAGCTCGCCGACTTTGGAATCTCCCGGGCGGCATTCCAGGCGAGTGAGCAGCACAAGGTCGTCCGCGGAAAGTACGCCTACATGAGCCCCGAGCAGGTCGAAGGGCGCGCGCTCGACCGCCGGACCGACCTGTTCAGCCTCGCCATCGTCCTCTACGAAGCGTTGACAGGCCGCCGCCTGTTCAAGACCAAGAGCCGCGACCAGACGCTCGACCGCGTCCGACGGGCGGAGGTGCCCAGTCCCCGCGCCTACCGCTCCGAGGTCAGTGAGGACCTCGAGGCAGTCCTGCTCAAGGCCCTCAGCAGGAAGCGGGAGGACCGCTATGAGGACGCGGGCGCATTCCTCGAAGCGCTGACGGCCGTGATGGTGCGAGAGGGGCACCGCGCAACATCGAGCGACCTCGCGACCTACCTGAAAGCGGTCATCGATGCGCATGCCGCCGCTTCGCGCGGCGAAGAGCCGGAGTCGGCGCGGGGGCCGGCCGACATCCCGCCTGCCGAGGTCGTTGTCCTCGCCGTCGAGGCTGCGCCCCCGCCCCGCGCGATTGCCGCACCGCGGCGGTCGCTTTCGTCCCTCACGCAGGAGTGGTCGGGCATCATCGAGCAGGCGAACGGCGAGGTGTGGGAGCGGGCGGACGGGGCCATGCTGCTGGTCTGGGTCGCCCGGAGCGGTCGCAAAGGCGCGCTGCAGCGTGCGGTACGGACGGCTGTAGCGCTCCAGCGTGTGACCCTGGACGCCGGGTATCGGCTCTCCGCTGGGCTCGCGCCGGGCGTCGCGCGGCTCCAGCCGGGGACCGGCCGCCCAGCGGATGGGTGGGCCCTTGCCGGGCCGTTCTACCTGGCGCGATGGATGATGAACCTGTCGGCGCACCGTGGCCGCGTCCTGCTCACGGAGGTCGGCGCGCAGCACGTCGCGGGACGAACATCCTTGCTGGGACGAATCCCCATCCAGGGCAGCCGGCACATCTCCCTGCACGAGCTGGCCTGACGCAGGGCCTCCGGCCGGCCGCGCCCCCGAGCGGTTAGGCGGGCCGCCCCGGAGCGCTCCATGACCGTCCGCACCCGCATCGCGCCTTCTCCCACCGGCGACCCGCACGTCGGGACCGCCTACGTCGCCCTGTTCAACTACTGCTTCGCCAAGAAGCACGGCGGAGAGTTCATCCTCCGGATTGAAGACACGGACCAGAAGCGCTCTACCGAGGCATCCGAGCGGATGATTCTCGACGCGCTGCGGTGGAGCGGTCTCACCTGGGATGAGGGTCCCGATGTCGGCGGGCCCCACGGTCCGTACCGGCAGTCGGAGCGCTCCGCGCTGTACGCAGAGCGCACGGCCCAGCTGCTGGAGACCGGACACGCGTTTCGCTGCTTCTGCACCCCAGAGCGTCTCAGCGACATGCGCAGGCAGCAGCGCGAGAGCGGGTCGAGTCTGCAGGGCTATGACGGGCACTGCCTCGCTCTCTCTGCGGACGAGGCGGCCGAGCGGGCAGCGGCGGGCGAGTCGCACGTGGTCCGGCTCCGGGTCCCTCGCGAGGGTGAGTGCTCCTTCCAGGATGTACTGCGGGGGGAGATCACCATCCCCTGGGCACAGGTCGACATGCAGGTGCTCATGAAGAGCGATGGTCT
>JAYYRS010000202.1:0-2988 GCA_036126975.1 Myxococcota bacterium | reverse complement strand
CGACGAGCGGATCGGCACCATGCGGACGTGCAATGACCGGACCCTCCTCGCGGTGGCCCGACGGGCCGGCCCCGACCTCTCGGAGACGCTGAGCCGGAACCATGAGCGGCTCCTCGTGACGCCCGAACTGTTCATCGCGCTGTTCGAGAATCCATCGTGCGCGGCGCGGCACATCCAGGCCGCCGAATCCTTCCTCCGGATGCAGCGGAGCCTGCCGGATGTGCCGGACAAGCGCCCCTTCGAGCAAGATGGCGACGATGGGGCGGACGGCGCGGAGTCACCGGCGGCCGCGGTGTCTCCGCCGGCGGTCGAGGACACCGTCGCCCCCGCCCTGGGCTCGGGTCCAGGGGGCATGGACCTCATGGCCGAGATCGAGGCTGCGCTGAGTGGCCAGCAGTCCCCCGCGCTCCTGCGCCAGCAGGAGCAGAACCTCAAGATGTTCGACCTCGACGCGCTCGATGACTCCGAGCCGGATGACACGCTCGGCGGGTTCAGCTTCGACTTCGACGACGACTCCGACGAGTTCTCCTGGAACCTCACGGCAGACCTCGACGGCAAGCGCGACGACGAGAAGCAGGAGCTCAAGAGAGGCCTCGAGGGACAGATCCGGGACATGGCCGTGGGGCAGAAGATCAAGCTTGCCTACAAGGGCAACAAGGAGGTCCGCTCCATCCTGATCCGCGACACCAACAAGGTGGTCGCAGGTGCGGTGGTGAAGAGTGGACGCCTCAGCGACCGGGAGGTCGCGAGCTTCGCGGCGAACAAGAACCTCGACGGCGATGTCATCCGCGAGATCGCGATGAACCGGGAGTTCACGCGGCGGTACCCGGTGAAGGTGGCGCTGGCGAACAATCCCAAGACCCCGGTGAGTCTCGCGGTCAGCCTCGTCGGTTCGATGCAGAAGAAGGATCTGATGGCGCTCGCACGGAACCGCAACATTCCGAGCGTCGTCACAGAGGCGGCGACGCGGCTTGTCCGCAAGAAGTACCGCAAGTGAGCGCGCTCGCGTCGGGCCTCGCGGCGATGCAGGCCGGGGACATCGCAGGGGCCGTGCGCGCCTTCGAGTCTGCGCTCGCTGCGGGCGAAGAGCCCGTGGCGGCAGCGCACAACCTCGGCGTGGCCCGGGCCCGGACCGGAGATCGGGACGGCGCCGAAGCGGCATTCCTGCAGGCCGTCGCGGCGGATGGCGCCTTCGCGCCAGCCTGGGCCGCCCTGGGTCTGCTGCGCGCGCAGGCGGGCGTCCTGTTCGCCGCAGAGGATGCCCTGCGAACGGCCCTCGCGCAGTCGCCCGATGTCGATGTAGCGGCCAATCTCGGCGCGGTCTTGCGGGAGCAGGGCCGGCCTTCGGAGGCGGCGGCGGTGCTGTACCCTGCGCTGAAGAGCGCGGGCACGCATCCCATCGGCTGGAACACGCTCGGGGCGGCGCTGCAGGACCTCGGCGATCTGCCGACGGCGGCAGGATGCTTCCAACGGGCCGCCCAGCAGGACCCACGGAACCCCGTGCCGCTGGTGAACCTCCACGGCGCCATCTACGACGATCAGGATCCGGCCTCGGCGCGACGCTGCCTCGAGCACGCGGCCGAGGTCGCTCCGACCGACCCGGCCACCCGCTTCCACCTCGGATGCCTCTGGGGCCTGGAGGCGCCGGGTGCGGCGGCGCGGCACCATGCCGTGTTGCCCGCAGAGGCGGCCGCGTGGCGGGACTCCTGGCGGTTCGTCCTGGCGGCGCGGGACGACCGCACCCGGTTCTTCGGGACGACGGCGGCCGGTCTCCGTTTTGCCGCCTCGATCGCCAGGGAGGCGGGGCTTGTCGTCGAGCTGGGCGTCCGCTTCGGGACCACCCTGTCGCTGCTTCGGAACGCCGTCGGACATCCCGTGCATGGCTTCGATACCTTCGAGGGACTCCCCGAGGCGTGGCACAGCCTGCCGGCCGGGTCCTACTCCACCGGTGGGCAGGTTCCGGGCCTCGGGCCTGGCGTCGAGCTCCACCGGGGACTGTTCGCCGACACCCTCCCACCGTTCCTGGCCGACCACGCCGGGCCGCTCCGGCTCGCCCATGTCGACTGCGATCTCTACAGCGCTGCGGCAGGGGCGCTCGAAATGCTCGCGCCGCGGGTGATCCCCGGGACAGTGCTTGTATTCGACGAGTACCTCATGAACGCGCGGTGGCGGGAGGACGAGCACAGGGCGCTCGTCGAGGTCGGCCAGCGCCACGGCTGGTCCTGGCGCTACGCCGCCTTCTCGATGCTGGCGCACCAGGCCGTCGTCGAGGTCACGGCGGTCTGACCGCCATGCGGCCGGCCGGCGTCCTCAGATGGCCTTGAAGGGCATCCCGTGGGCCGTCGCGACGGCCTCGTAGGTCACCGACCCTTCGCAGACGTTCAGCCCGAGCTTGAGCGATGGGTTGGCTTCGACAGCGGCCTTCCAGCCCATGTCGGCGAGCATCACCCCATACTGCTGCGTGGCGTTGTTGAGCGCGAAGGTGGAGGTCCGCGCCACCGCGCCGGGCATGTTCGCCACGGCGTAGTGCACGATGCCGTCCACCACGTAGATGGGGTCGGCGTGGGTCGTGGCATGCGTGGTCTCGACACAGCCGCCCTGGTCCACGGCGACATCCACGATTGCAGCACCGGGCTGCATCATGGCGAGGTGCTCCCGCTTGATCAGGTGGGGTGCCTTGGCGCCGGGGATCAACACGGCGCCGATCACGAGGTCGGCCTCTGCGATGGCGAGCTCCATGTTGCCCGGGGAGCTGTACAGGGTCTTGATCCGTCCCTGGTAGACCTCGTCGTAGCGTCGCAGGACGTGCATGTTGACGTCCATGACCGTGACGTCAGCACGCAGACCGGTGGCCATGGCCACCGCGTTTCCACCGACGATCCCACCGCCGATGACCACGACCTTGCCGGGCAGGACGCCGGCGACGCCGCCGAGGAGCACCCCCCGGCCGCCGCTCACCTTCTCGAGACACCGTGCGCCGGCCTGGAC
>JAYYRS010000201.1:0-4658 GCA_036126975.1 Myxococcota bacterium | reverse complement strand
AGTAGCCCACCTCGTCCTGCCAGTACTCGCCCTGCCAGGGCCACCACCGCTGGTCGGGCTTCACCCGTTTCTTGCGGCTGACGGTCTCCCGCGCCTGGACGGCCTTGCCCTTCGCTGCGCTCATCTCGTACAGCCGCTGCTCCATCTGCATCAGATCGAGCTTGTTGATCTCGGCGTCGCCGAGCATCTGCATGAGCTCAGCCTCCATCTCCCGCGCACGGTCCTGGATGCGCGCGCCCTCCTCGCGAACGAGTGTGTCCCGGCGTGCGGCGATGCGGTCGCCGGCCCACTCCGTAAAGGGATTGGCAGAGACGTTTCGCATCCGTGCCAGCTCGTCCTCGGCAGACGCCACGGCGCGGAGGCTGTCGCGGAAGCGGTCCTCGGTCTCAAAGCGCCAGGTGACCATCTCCGGCAGGTCGCCCGCTCCCTCGTCTTCGATGTGCCGACGCATCTGGCTGAAGACGTCCGCCGGCGCACGGGCTCCGACCGCCGCGAGGGTTTCGCGCATGGGCGTGTAGCGGGCGACGAAGCCGTCGATCGAGCGGCTGGCCTCCGGGAACTTGCACATCAGGAACAGGGAATGTGCGCGGAGGAGGGTGGCCTCGGGGAAGTACCAGTCCTGGAAGAAGGGCGACTCATGCACCTGGAGCAGGGCGAGAGCGCCGTTTGTGTCCGACATGCGGAAGTGTGCCCACGCCCGCTCGAAGAGCGCGTCCACCCACTGGCGCGAACCCCGGGGCAGCTGGGCGTAGTACTCGATCGCGCGCGGCCAGTTCTCGGCGGCGTAGTACGAGCGGGCGATGTTGAGGGTCGTGACGTTGTCGAACTTCTTGCCGCGCTTCGCGGTCCGCGCGGCCGCCTGTGCCGTGAGCAGGGGGGCAAGCGCTGACTCCGGCTTGCCCTGGCGCGCGAGGATCACGCCCTCGAGTGTCTTGGCCTCGGGGAAGTAGGGGTCCGTCTTCGCCACCATCCGGAGGATGGCGGCCGCGGTCCCGAGGTTGCCCTTCGCGTGGGCTTCCCGGGCGGCCAGGTACGCCATCCGGGAGCGGGTTGCGTCGTCGACGTCAAGGCCGACATTGGCGCTGAAGACGGTTTCGAGCAGCGCGGTGTCACCCACCTTGTCTGCCAGCGCGATCGCATCCTTCGCGGATCCCGATGCCAGCTCGGCGTCCGTGGCCAGCGCGCGTTCATGCGCCATCAGGGCTGCGTAGGGGAGGTCGAGGCGCTCAAGGATCCCACCGAGCCGCGCGTAGGCCTCGGCATGGAAGGCCGCGTGCTCGTCCGCCTGCACGACGTCGACCAACCGGTCGGCGACCTCGGCCATCCGCCCGGCCTTGAATGCCGCATCGATGGCGCCGAACACCGCCTGTCGCTCCTCCATCGTCGGCGCCGCGACCGCCTCGGTCTCCTCGGCGGTCGCCTGTCGGCCGGCAGCGCGCGTCGCTGGCTTCGCGTCGGCCACGCCGGACAGTCCCAGGACCAGCAACGCGAGCACGGGTCGGACGAGCGCGCGCATCACTTGGCCTTCAGCTTGGAGAAGCCGACCGTCAACGAGACGTTCTGCTTGAGGAACCAGTCGTCCGTCTTGGCCCGTTTCTGGGCCAGCAGGTCGTCTCGGAGCTGCACCCGGATGACGTTGCCGTCTCCGAGGAAGAAGCGCATGCCGACGCCGACGCCGCCGCCGGGGGAGAAGGTCGTGGTGCCGTCGGGCATCATTGCCTGCTCCAGCGCGCCGCCGAGGCCGGCGAGGCCGTAGATGTCATGGTGGATGACGTTGCGACCCATCCAGTTCAGCTTGGCGTAGACGGGCGACCATTGCAGGTCCGCCATCGCGCCCCCCAGGAACCGGTAGGCATCCGGCTGGATGCCATAGGCGGGCGTCTCGAGGAGTCGATATGCATGGTTCTTCAATGAGTATCCGCCGGATACCTCGAGCTCCGCGCCCAACTCCTCGGTGAAGTGCAGGACGCCGCGCAGCGCTGCGACCGGCGTGGTCGTGTAGGTATCGAACGGCATCCAGCCGACGGCAGCGCCCAGCTCGAACGCGCCTTCCTTCGGGTAGAGCAGCTTCTGGACGACGGCCTGGTCGGACTGCTTCAGGACGCCGACATCAAGGGTGTCCTGGGCCACTGCGGCGGCGGGCGTCGCCGCCAGGGCCAGCAGGCCGAATGCGGAACCCAGCACGGGGGAGCGGAGGGAGGGAGCGCGTCTCATGGATTCACCACGGTGCAGCAGGGCGCGGACGGACCGGAGGGCCGTCGCAGCGCAGGGCTTAGAAGGGAAGGTCGCGGGGCTTGCCGTCGAGGGGTCGGTAGAAGATCTCGACGTCAGCGTTGTAGTCGGGGATCGCTGTCCCCCAGAACACAACGGCGTTCTGGCTGGAGTCATAGGTCCAGCCGTTCCAGTTGCTCGTGTCGGGCTCGTCGCCTGCAGCGGGCTCGTCACCCCCGTCGAGCGAGGCTTCGACGGGGTCGACCTCGATGCCCTCGTTCCAGATGCGGATGGTGCTGACGTCCGGGATGCTCTGGAGCGGGAAGGCGGTCACGAGATTCGCGAGCAGCTCGCCGAGGTTCTGCAGAAGTCCAGCAAAGTCACCCGGTACGCAGTCGCCGCTCCCGGTCTCCTCGGCGATGGCGCCGTAGAAGCCACCGGTCTCGCGCGCCAGGGTCTGCATGCGTTCGATGGACCAGACGGGTACGGTCGTGGTCGGGCAGATCGGGCCCCGGGTGTCGGGGTCGATCTCGAGCCCGATGCTCACGAACTTGACCGGCTTCGCGAAGTCCTGGAATGCGCGCAGATAGGGGTCCGGGTCCTCCTCGCCCTGGGCGAGGCGCCGGCTGTTGTCGCCCTCGTCGGAGACGGTCACCACCACGATCGTGCCGTCGTCGCGGTACCATCCGTCGTTGGTCAGCGATTCGGTGGAGGCGAACGGTGCCAGGGCGTCGTAGCAGGCCTCGGGCGGGTCCGGAACCGACCGACACAGGGCCATGAGCGCCGCCTCCAGGGGCTCCTCGTCGCCGGAGCCCGGTGTGTTGTCCTCCCACTCCGCCAGCCCGCAGACGCAGTCCAGATACTCCTTGGAAATGTTCTCCGGCGTCTCGGGGTCGGCGGGGTCGCAGACGTATTCAAAGTCGTCCGGCACCGCCGAGGTCTGCCAGTATGCGGCGTCGCACAGCAGGTTCTGCCGGAACCGGGCCGCCACGTCGCCCTGGCCCTTCTCGATGACCGCAGGCGTGCCGATGAACAGCCCGGCCTCTCCGGGATCGACGCCGTTGGACGGGCCCCCCGTGTAGTCCACGGACGTGGTCGTGATCGCGAGGTTGTAGTCGAGAAAGCGTCCGCGCTGCTGGGTGTAGGTCACATAGTTGTCAACCGCATCGCCGAGGGAGTCCGTCTTGGGCTCTGCGCCGTCTTCGCTCGTGAGCACATCGATGAAGGTGTTGAAATTCAGTGCGAGCGCCGCTGTCTCCTCGGCCATGGAGGGGGAGTTGTCGATGACGAAGAGGATGTCGGCGTCGTTGCTGAACGATGCCTGCTCGTAGCCGGCCTGGTTGAAGAGCTCGTAGCGATTGCAGCCTGTCGCGAGAAGCGCGGGCAGCAGCAGGACGAGCGGTGTGCGCGGCGAACGATCATGTCGGCCCGTCGAGTCTGCCAAGGTAGGCTCCGGAAAGGGCGGTGGGCGGTTCTGTGGCCGCGGACCGGGGGATGACGGGGCCATCTCCCGGCCCGGGGACCGATGGAGGCGCATATTAGCGGTGCGCCTTGGAGCGCCGCAAGACAAGGGAATGACAGGACGTGTGCGATGATCGCAGCCGTTGCTCAAGCGCCGCCTCCTCTGGCCGAAGAAGAGGGCTGCGCAGGCGGACCCGCGCCAGGGAGGGTGCATGGATGGGGTCACCATCACCGTGGATGAACTCGAGCGGCGGCGCGCGCGACGACTGCCGATCCGGGTGCGTGTCCGATATGCTGATACCGACGAGTTTCTCGCCGATCACGAGGCAAATATCAGCGGCTACGGGATGTACATCCGCACGGTCGAGCCGCTCCGCGTCGGGGTCCAGTTCCGGCTCTGCTTCGATGTCGATGGTCTGGACCGACCGATCGAGACGGTTGCCGAGGTCCGCTGGTCACATCCCCCAGGGGACCCGCAGACGGTCCCCGGCATGGGGGTGATGTTCCAGAAACTCGAACCCCGGGACCAGGGCGACATTGACCGCCTGCTCATGGGCAGCTGACCGTACCAGGCGCCCGCCGTCAGAGATTGCGGACGATGGTGTCGATGGTGCGGAAGGTGTGCGAAACCTTGGGCTGCAGCTGGGTGCCCTCGTCCCGATGGAACGCGATGAGGTCGTTCCACAGGTCGCCGAAGTCCGACCGGATGGTCTCGTAGTCGCGTGCCTCGACGAGAGCGCGGAGCTGCACGACCGGAGGGGGTGACTCTGCGCCCTCATAGCAGGCGGACATCCGACCGACCGTTTCGAGCATCAGCATGTGGATCGGGTCCTGCAGGTCCGCCCGGCTGAGGGATGGCCGTGCGGCGGTCGGCGCGGGCGTCTCTTCGCCTGCGGGGGCCGGAACCGGCGCGTCGTCTGGCGCGATGGTGGCGTCGGTCGCTGGTTCCGCGGCTTGCGCGACGTCCGCCTCGCTGGCCGTATGGG
>JAYYRS010000200.1:0-3373 GCA_036126975.1 Myxococcota bacterium | reverse complement strand
GCTCACCCTGGTGCAGGTCGGCCAGCTGGACGATGTTCGCGACCTCGCCATCGATGATGTCATCACCGGCGGCTTCGCCTTCCTGCGCACGCCGTTCTCCCTCGCGGCGAAGCTGCGCGGCGCGCCCGGACGCACCGTGCCCGTCCGTCTGCTGCGGGACGGCCGGATCCAACAGGAAAAGGACGTGACGCTCGACGACGAGGGCACCGGCCAGGTCGATTTCGACATCATTCCCCGGAGGGTTGGCCGGTTCGCATGGGAACTGTCGGTCCCGGTCGATTCCGACGATGCGGTACCGGGCAACAACATCTTTCCCGTGGTCGTACGGGTCGTGCGCGACCGGACACGTGTGCTCCAGGTGTCCGGTAGCCCCAGCTACGACCAGAAGTTCCTGCGGTTGTTCTTGAAGGAGGACCCCAGCGTCGACCTCGTGAGCTTCTTCATCCTCCGGACACGCGCCGACATGGGTGCAGGCTGGTCCGGCTACGAGCTGTCCCTCATCGAGTTTCCCTATGAGCGTCTCTTCAGCGAGGACCTCGGCAGCTTCGACCTCGTTGTTCTTCAGAACTTCGACCATGCGCCCTACTTCAGCTTCAATGCTGATGAGTTGCTCGGAAATCTCGCCCGCTACGTCGAGGACGGCGGGGCGCTGGTGATGACCGGTGGGGACCGCAGCTTCGACCTCGGTGACTACCAAGGCACGCCGCTGGAGCGCGTGCTGCCGGTGCGGCTGGGCGTTGCAGGGGCGAAGGCGGACGAGATCGCGTTCCGTCCCGTGCTCACGTCTGCTGGAATGAACCACCCCATCACGCGGCTTGCAGCCGAGGCGTCCACCTCGCAGGAGATCTGGCGGCGTCTCCAGCCCATGGATGGACTGAACCAGACGGTGGGTGCGGCACCGGGCGCCGCCGTGCTCCTCGAACACCCCCACTTGCTCGCTGCGGATGGCGAGCCTGCGCCGGTCCTGGCCGTGGCCGAGGTCGAGCGCGGACGGACGATGGCACTGACGGTCGACGCCTCATGGCGATGGTCCTTTTCGGAGGCAGGGGAGGGGCGGGGCAACCAGGCCTATCTTCGTTTCTGGAAGAGCTCGCTGCGCTGGCTGGTCGCAGATCCCGACGACCGGCGCGTCGTGGTCACACCCGCCCGGGACAACGTCCTCCTGGGGGATGAGGTCCGGGTCGTCGTCCTGACGCGAGACGCCGGGCACCTGCCGGTCGCTACGGCGGAGGTCGGCGGAACCCTGATCGCGCCAGACGGTACGGAGACGCCATTCTCTGGCGTCACGGATGAAGGCGGCGAGGCGGTCTTCACGTTCCGCCCCACGGCCACCGGGGCCCACCGGGTGCGGGCTGCGCTGGTCTCCGACCCTCGGCAGTCCGGTGCGTCCGTGTTTGCGGTGTCGGACCGGGACCCCGAACTGTCGGAGATCAAACCGGACCCGGTCTTCCTGCAGAACCTCGCTGCGCTGTACGGCGCGGGTGGGCGGTACATCTCGCCGGGCGCGTCAGTGGACCTGTTGCTTGACGAATCTGCCCTCCGGGAGGTCCCGGATCGGCAGGAGGTCGACCTGGCCAGTGCGCCCATCGTTGCCCTGCTATTCGGGCTGTTTTCGGCTGGGGCGTGGTACGTGCGCCGCCGGGATGGCGGCATCTGAGCCACGCCCCGCACGGGCGACATCCAGCGCGTCCCACGGGGCCGGTGCCGCTGGTTCGCCCACCGGTGGCCGGGTCCACCCGGCCCGGGCGCCGCGCAATCCTGGGTTGCAGGTCGTCTTCGATGGAGCGATCCCACGATGATTGCGCCCTGCTCGTGGAATCGCAGTGCACCGCGCACGGCGGACGTGTCCGCGGTGCAGCCGGATTCGCTACCCTCGGGCACGCTCCTTGCACCGGAAGGGGCAGCCTCCCTGGGAGTCCCGATGTCCATTCGCGTTGTGCCCTTCATGATGGTCGTTGCAGGTGCCGTGCTGGTTGCGTGCACGGGTGGGCAGGGTGATGCGCCTCCGGATCGCGGTGATGCAGCCGTGGATGCTCCGGAGGGCGCGCTCGACGACGGAGCCGATGCATCCAAGCGTCTGGTCGTGAAGGTCCAGCCGGTCGGGCCGGCGGGCGAAGCGCCGCGCCACCTCGCGGTCCGTCTCCGGCAGACCGTTTTCGACGCCGACGCCGTGGGAGGGGAGGCGCCGGACGGAACCAAGCTGGCGATCGAACCAGAACTGCCCGGGATTTTCCGCGTTGCCGCACCCGATGCCCTCGTCTTCGAGCCAGAGTCGGGCTTCCGACCGGGCACCGAGTACACTGCACAGGTGCTGGGGGTGGCCACGGAGGAGGGGGTTGCCGAGGCACCGGAGGGTGGCTGGTCGACCCGTTTCGAAACCCCGGAATTCGGCCTGGTACGTGCGGGGGTCTGGAAGCGGGACACGCAGCGGGCAACGCTCGACGTGGACCTTGCATTCTCGGCTGCCGTGGATGCGTCGGTCGTGGGCAGGAACGTCCGGTTTGAGCTCGAGGGAGAACCGGTCCGGCCGGCGCGGGTGTCAGAGGGACCCCGGGAGTCGGTCGTTCGCGTGCGTTTCGAAGGACGGCGCTTCGCCCAGGATGGCACCCTCGCCGTCTCGCTGGGGACCGGCGTGTCCTGGACCGGAGACGCAGGCATCACGGCGCCTGCCGCGGAACGCGAGCTCCTTCTCCGCACAGGTCCACCCCTCGAGATCGAGGCTCTCGTCGTGAAGGAGGGTGCGAACGGGCACTACCTCGACGTCGTCTGCCAGGACCCTGGCGCGGGGGGAGAACGCTGGTGGTGGGACCCCGATACCTATGATGGCTGGTGGGTGACCCGTCGCTGCCTCCCGACCGCAGCGTCCGCCCGGGCGGCCATCCGCATCGCCCCGCCGGTAGAGTTCAGCCTCGCCGAAGGGCCCGCAGGCTTTCGGCTCTTCGGAGATTTTGCGCAGGGCGACTACACCGTCAGCCTCGACGCCGGGCTCACCACCGTTGACGGTGGGATGATGCGGGAGAGCTGGGAGCGTCGCGTCCGCGTGCCGAAACGCACGCCGCGGATCCGGTTCGCCAGCAAAGGCCGATACCTCCCTCGGTCTGCCTGGAACAAGCTTGCCGTGAAGCACCTCAACACGGAAGACGCCGAGCTGATCGTCCGGCATGTCCCGGAGCAGAACCTCGTCTTCTGGCTGTCAGGCGAGTCCGAGTCGGCCTCGGAGCGGGTCGCAGAGGTCGTGCTGCGAACGCCGTTGAGCCTCACCGCGGAAGAGGATGTCGAGGCCACGCGATGGGTCGATGTGGGCAGCTTGCTGCCGGATGCCGGGCGAGGCGTGTACGAGGTCGAGGTGCGATCCGGTGAAGCCCGGGACGCC
>JAYYRS010000199.1:0-3769 GCA_036126975.1 Myxococcota bacterium | reverse complement strand
CACCGCCGCAGCTCCACGGTACGCTGCCCGTATGAAGCCGACCCGCCCTTCATGAGTCGTGCCGTGGTGCCTTCCCGTCCGACCACCTTGCACCGCGCAGCCCGATCGGGAGACCCGATGCGGGTCCGACAGGCTGTGGCAGAGGGCGTCTCCGTCGACGCAACGATGGTGACGGGATGGACACCCCTGCACGACGCTGCGACCGCTCCTGACCCGGGCGCGCTGGAGGCATTGCTGCACCGTGACGCAGCGGTCGATGCGAGCACCAAGGACGGTCTGACTCCGCTCATGGTCGCAGCATCGGGCGGACGCTCTGCCGGGGTGGGCATGCTGCTCGAGGCGGGCGCGGACCCCGATGCCCTGGCAGATGCGGGTCGCACACCGCTCGAGAGCGCGCTGCAGGGGGGACACGTCCAGGTGGCGCAGGCTCTCTGCCGTGCAGGCGCAAGCATCGACGAAGGACTCGCCGTGCTGTATGTCCGGGCGTTGTTGGTGGGCCGGGGTCGGCGCGTCCGCTTCGTCCGGCCCCGGTTCCCCGAGGCCCGGTACACCTGGGCGGTCGATGGACCCCTCCCGCTCGATGTGCATGACGTCGCCCCTGTGAGGGGCTTCCTCCGTGCACCTCCCAGCACGGGAGGGCTTTCCTTCCACGCGCCCGTCGACTGGCGGGCCGCACCCGAGCTGTTCGGAGACCACGAGGCCGGGGATGGACTGCCCAGCGAGCGTTGGAGCTGGCGGCAGGGATGGTCGGAGGCCGCCCAGGCCGTCCTTCATGGCGAGCGTCCCCCCGATGTCCCAGACGCGTTCGGAAACCTGGCCCTGCTCGATGCAATCCGGGCAGCCGCGGCGCCTGTGGTGGCCGCCCTGCTCGAGGCGGGCGCGGACCCACGCGTCCTGCCACCCAAGGGCTGCATGCGGGGCGCGACGCTCCTCATGAACGCCGCGCATGCAGGACATGTCGATCTCGTCGAGATCCTTCTCGGTGCCGGCGCAAAGCTCGATGCGCACTCCCCCACCGGCTGGACCGCGCTGATGTGCGCAGCGGGACAAGGGCATCGGGAGGTGGTCCACACCCTGCTCCGGGCAGGTGCAGATGCAAGCCTCCGCAATGCCCAGGGCAGGACC
This sequence comes from Myxococcota bacterium, assembly GCA_036126975.1. Lineage (GTDB taxonomy): Bacteria > Myxococcota_A > UBA796 > UBA796 > UBA2385 > JAYYRS01. The sequence goes on along the minus strand of JAYYRS010000199.1, from coordinate 2,644 downwards.
GCGATGGGAGTCGCCCAGCGTCGAGGTCACGCCGCGGTCGCCCGCAGCCTGCTCGTCGCAATGAACGCACACCACCTCCGCCGGCTGACGATCGCGGAGGACTGACCCTCCCGAACGCGGACACCCGGCCAGAAGGCCGGGTGTGCATGAGAACGGGCATCCACTCAGCCGGCGGTGCGCTCCTTGCGCTGGACGACCCGTCGCACCGGCACAGAGCTGACCAGGGCCACCTGGCCATCACAGCGCTCCAGCTTGAACTGCGTGTCGTCTCCCTCCACTTCCACATACCGGGCCACCACCTCGAGGATCTCGGCCTTCATCTGGTCGAGCTGTCCTGGGGTCAGGTCCACCTGGTCGTGGATGAGGAGGAACTTGAGCCGCTGTTTTGCGGCGTCCTTCGAGGGCGCTTCACGTCCGAAGAAGCGGTTGATGATCTCCTTCATCCCAGCACCTCCTTGGCGGGAGCCAGCCCGACCCAGCGCTTGACATCGCTCCACCAGCCGTTCTCCTCGGCGTACTCGATCGCGGGCACATCCTTCTCCCCCGTGATCTTCCGAGCGACCCGCCGGAACGCCTCACCGACGATGCTCTCGTCGTTGAAGGCGACCGGTATGCCCCGGTTGGCCGATGTGATGATGTCCTGATGGTCCGGAACGATTCCCAGAAGCGGCACCGCCAGGATCTCCAGGATGTCTTCCTTGTTCATCATGTCGCCGCGCTCGACCATGCTCGGCCGATACCGGTTGATGATGAGCTCCGGTTCGGGCAGCTCCGCCGCCTCCACCATCCCGATGATCCGGTCGGCGTCACGGATGGCGCTGACCTCGGGCGTGGTCACGATGACCGCCCGGTCAGCACCCGCCACTGCGTTCTTGAACCCCTGCTCGATTCCCGCCGGACAGTCGACGAGGACGTAGTCGAAGGTCTTCTTCAGGTCGGTGATCAGCGCACGCATCTGCGCCGGTGTCACGGCGTTCTTGTCTCGGGTCTGCGCCGCGGGCAGCAGGAAGAGACCATCCGCACGCTTGTCTCGGATGAGGGCCTGCTTCAGGCGGCACTCTCCCTCGATGACATGCACGAGGTCATAGACGATGCGGTTTTCGAGACCGAGAATGACATCGAGATTGCGAAGGCCGATGTCGGCGTCCACGACCGCCACCTTCTTTCCGAGGCGGGTGAGCGCCACGCCCAGGTTCGCGGAGGTCGTGGTCTTGCCGACGCCGCCCTTTCCGGACGTGACGACGATGCACTGACTCATGGGGGACTCCATGTGGAGGGCCGGGATTCAGCGGGAGGCGCGCGCTGCGTAGTCTTCGACTACGACAGCGCCGTCCACGACGCGTGCGACACGAGCTGTCGCGACGCGCGGGGCGCCCCGGTCGGCCAGGCCGGGGGCACGCAGCAAGGAGAGAAGGCCCGGCCGGTCCGTGTCCTCCGTGGGGAGGTCGGTGGCCTGGCGTCGAGCGATGCGAAGGTTGGTTGGCGTCAGGTGGAAGGCCATCACGGTGGCGGACTCATCGCCGTGCGCTCCAGCATGTGCCATTCCGCGAAGCGCACCCAGGACGACGATGCTTCCGTCTGCGACCACCTCGGCGCCTGGATTCACGTCACCGAATACCACGAGGTCGCCAGGGAACCGGACCTGGGCGCCTGAGCGAAGGGAGCGGTGCACCGACACGGTTCGCCGTCCGCCCTCGGGGATGGCTGCAGCCGGGACCGGACGCGCGGGGTCGGCATGCACGACCGCCAGGGTTCCCGCGCCGGCCGGCAGCAGGTCCGATGTGTCCTCGACTCCTTCCGGAACGGCTGCAGCATCGGCAGCAGAATGCAGCGCATCGGAAGCTGCAGTAGATGGCGCGCTCGTGGAGGTCCCATCGTCTGCAGCCTGGGAGTCCGTCTCGGCCTCCGTCTCGGTCGCTTCGCTGGTCGCTCCCTTTCCCTCGTCCAGCCCTGGCGGAGCCGCGGCCCCATCGTCGACGTGCACGCGCATCTTCAGCTCTTGTTCGGCATAGCGATGCAACGCCCGTGGACTGCACACCAGTCCGCCAATGTGCACGTCCGCCTCTTCGGCGAGCAGACTGGTCAGGCGCCGGAGTTCCAGGAGAACGACATCCCGGTCGCCAAGGTCGAGACGGACCGTCTCACCTCGCAGCGCGGCGTGGGGGCCATCAGGCGCGAGCAGGATGCGCACCTGATCGCGCACTTCGTCAAAGGTCGCCTCCGAAGTGAGCACCAGGACATGGACATCGTCCTGGTGCTCGATCCGGGCAGCGTGGTCCTGTACCGAGGACAGTTCCGGTTTGCGGGCGGGCTCGGTCGTCACGGGGTGCACAGGGGGTGCGGGGGTGAGCGCGAGGGGACCGTGGGCGCGGGTCTCGCGGATGCGGCCGGGGATGACCGCGGAGGGGGGGGTGCAGCGGATGCCGCGGGTGTGATGGGAAGGGAGCCTGCCGTCGGGGTCCGTGGCCAGAGCCGTTCAGCACACCAGCGGCTGTGCGGCCACTGGTGCTGCGGGTACCGAAGATCCCCGCAAGCCCATTGGAACCGACGAGATTTGGCATGTCAAGTGCATACGTCGATTTTTTCTAAGGTAGACAATTCCCCGCAGGCCTCCCAAACCGGATGCGCCCTCCTTGTCCGGTGG
>JAYYRS010000198.1:0-2783 GCA_036126975.1 Myxococcota bacterium | reverse complement strand
GTTCGTTCATGGGAATCGTCGTCATCATCCCGCTCCGGAAGCAGATGGTCGAGCTCGATCGGCTGCGTTTTCCGTCCGGGACGGCGGTGGCGACCCTTCTCAAGGCCGCCGGGTCGGGGAAACAGAAAGCGGTCCTGCTTCTGGTCGGAACGGTGCTCAGTGCTCTCGGCGTTGTCGGGATGGAGTTCGGCTTCGTTCCCGAGGATCTGCCGGTCGGCGAGTGGATTGGAGCGCCCGACTATCTGCAGATCGCCATCTACGCGTCGCTGATGAACCTCGGGGCTGGCCTCCTCTCCGGCCGTGGCGGACTGGCCTTCTTCTTCGGTGGGGTGCTGGCGTGGTGGTTCCTCGCCCCGGTGGCGGTCGGGCTCGACTGGGTCCCGACCGAAGGCGCGGTCGACGTGCTGTACGGCCAGATGTTCCGGCCCCTCGGGATCGGCATCCTCATCGGGGGTGCACTCATGGGGGTCGTGCTGTCCTTTCCCGCCATCAAGGCCGCCGTGGGCAGTCTGCGGTCGGCGGTCAAGACGTCGGGGGATGTCCCCAGCAACGACGAGCTGCCCGTACAGGTGCTGTACGGAGGGTTGGTGGCTTCGGCCGTCGCGCTGGTCGGCGTCGTCTGGCTCCTCGACCCCAGCCTGGGGACGGTGCGCATCCTTGCGGCCGGCGTCCTGGGAACGGTGTGGATCGCCGTTGCAGGGCTCATCGTCGCCCAGGCCACCGGAATGACGGACATCTCGCCTCTCTCCGGGCTCGCCCTGATTGCCGTCACCCTGATGCTCGGCGTCACGGGCGCCATCGGAGCCAGTGGTGACGGTCTCGCCGATCCGGTCGTTCAGGGCGCAGTCGTCGTCGCGGTCGCGATCGGCGTGGCGGTCTGTGTCGCGACGTCCCAGTGCGCCGACATGATGCAGGACCTCAAGACCGGACATCTGGTGGGTGCCCGACCGGCTGCCCAGCAGAAGGTGCAGTTCGCGGTGGCCTGGATCGGGCCGTTGGTCGCGATCGGAACGACCATGCTCCTGTGGCAGACGCCGGACGGAACGCCGGGCTTCGGACCGGAGAGCCTAGCGTGCATGGAGGGCACTGCAAGCTGCTTGTCGGCCCCCCAGGCCGGCGCGCTGCAGGGCATGATCTCGGGCGTCGTCGGGGGAGAGGCGCCGCTTCAGAAATACCTCGCGGGCGGCATTCTTGGCGGCGTCGTTACGCTGTTTCCCGTCGGAGGGCTGGGCGTGTTGCTCGGGCTTGCGATGTATCTGCCATTCAGCATCACGCTCGGCTACGGCATCGGATGCCTGATGACCATGGGAATGCAGTGGCGGCTCGGTCCCCGCTTCATCGAAGACAAGGTGGTTCCGCTCGCCGCTGGACTGATCGTGGGCGAAGCGCTCACGGCGTTGGGGTTCAGCGTGTACAAGATCCTGTCCCCGCCTGACGCCACCGCCGCGCTGGACCCGGAGCGGATCGGAACGATGCTTCAGGGGGTGTTCGGATGACGGCGCTGGGCTGGGTCCTCTTCCTGGTCGGGACGCTCGTCGCTTCCGCAGCGGGCGCCCGCATACCGCCATCCTGGGGAGTCTTTGGCGTCGGTGCGCTGGGAGCCGTGGTTGGCGCCTTTCTGCTCCGGCGCGAGATGGCCAAGGCGGGATCCGCGGGCAGCGGGACCCACGGGTCGATCAAGGACCTCGCGGACCTCCGCGCCGCGCTGGACGCCGTGGATGAGTCGATACAGGGCACCCTGCGAACGGCGGACGACGATGCCTTGAAGGCCGGCATCGAGACCACATTGCTCGAGCAGGTCGTACCAGTCGTGGAGGCGCGGCTTCTGCTCAGCTCGGCCCATGGTGTCGAGGCGTACGCACGGGTCTTCACGCCGATGGCAGCGTGCGAGCGTTGCCTGAACCGTGCCTGGTCCGCGTTGGTTGACGGTCATCCGGCAGAGTCCCGTGCCCAGGCATCCGCCGCGCGGTACCACCTCGCCGAGGCGATCCGCGCCTGGCCTGCCCGCTGAACATCGCGGCGCCCATCAGGGTCGCCAGCCGCGCTGCCACCGCGCAAGGTTCCAGCCGAACTCGGCTGCGGTACGCCAATCCACCTTGGAGCGACCGGCCATGCGGGGTTGCATCACCACCGGAGCATCGGCGATCCGCCAGCCCCGCTCCTCCGCGCCCAGGATGACTTCGGGGTCGAGAAACCAGTCTCGACTCCGGGGAGAGAGTGTGAGCCAGGCCTCCCGACGGAGAAGCTTGGGGCAGCCGTTGACGTCCGGAGTTCGCACGCCGAGGCCGCGCGTCACGGCTGCATAGGCCTGCGACACGAAGCGACGACGGCGCCCGTCGCGTCGCTCGACCCGGCGTGCCTTGGCCATCATGGCGCCATCGGTGCATGCGCGCACGAGTGTGGGGAGCACGGAGGGGTCGACCTGCCCGTCTCCCCACGCCCAGCCCACGATGTCGAGGTCGGCGATGCCGACGAGGTAACGCATGCCAGCGAGGATGCCTCCCCCGTAGCCAGCATTTTCGTCAAGGTACACACCGCGGATCCGGTCGTCGGACCCCGCCAGGGTCCGAATCCGGGCCCGGGTCCCGTCTTGCGATCCGTTGTCGACGAGGCACAACACGATGTCCATTCCGGCTGCGTCTGCGACGGACAGGATCCGCCGGGTCACGGCATCGACCAGTCGGTCCTCGTCCAGCAGCGGCAGCGTCAGTCCCGTCCGCAGCATCAAGATGCCGGGAACAGCATCTGCTGACGGAGGTTCTCGATGGTCCCCCACCGCGTGC
>JAYYRS010000197.1:0-8913 GCA_036126975.1 Myxococcota bacterium | reverse complement strand
CATACGACAGCCCGTAGAGCTTCAGGAAGCCCTCGGCGCTGCTGCGATCGAAGGTGTCACCATGCGACTAGGTCGCAAGCCCCTCATCGTAGAGGGACAGGGGAGACCGCCGCCCCGTGATCCGTGCCGTGCCGGCAGAGACCCGGATCCGGACCTCCCCCGTCAGGGGCCGGTCGGTGTGGTCCACGAACGCCTGCATCGCCTCCCGGAGGGGCCCGAACCACGTGCCGTCGTAGATGATGTTCGCGAAATCCTGCGCCACCTTCTGCTTGTAGTTGAAGGTCGGGCGGTCGAGGCAGATGCGCTCCAGCTCCCGATGCGCCATGTGGATCAGCGTCGCGCCCGGAGCCTCGTAGACTTCCCGGCTCTTGAGGCCGACAACGCGGTTCTCCACCATGTCGATCCGACCCACCCCGTAGTGCCCACCGAGCTCGTTGAGCCGCTCGATGAGCGTCACGCCGTCCAGCACCTCTCCATCGATGCTCACAGGGACCCCGGACTCGAAGCCGAGGATGATCTGCACGGAGCCGCGCGGAGCATCGGACGGATCCTTCGTCATGACCCAGGCGTCGGCGGGCGGCTCGGTCCACAGGTCTTCCATCTCCCCGCACTCGATGGCACATCCCCAGAGGTTGTGGTCGATCGAGTAGGGCTTCTCCCGCGTGATCGGAATGTCGATGCCGCGTTCGAGCGCATAGTCGACCTCGTCCTCCCGCGTCAGCAGCTCCCACTCCCGCAGCGGCGCGACCACGCCGATCTGGGGCGCGAGCGAGTTGGCCGTGACCTCGAACCGCACCTGGTCGTTGCCCTTGCCCGTGCAGCCATGTGCGATGGCATCGGCGCCATGCGCGAGCGCCACCTCGACAAGCCGCTGCGCGAGCAGGGGGCGACCGAGCGCCGTGTGCAGCGGGTACCGACCCTCGTACAACGCCCCGGCCTTCACGGCCGGCCAGATGAACTCCTCGACGAAGCGGCTCCGCAGGTCATCCACTTCTGCATGGACCGCGCCGGTCCGAAGGGCCTTCGCCTTGACCTCGGGGAGGTTGTCTCCCTGTCCGAGGTTGCCGGTGTATGTGACGATCTCGGCGCCGTAGTTCTCGCGAAGCCAGGGGATCATGACGGAGGTATCGAGGCCGCCGGAGTAGGCGCAGACGATCTTCTTGTACTTGTTGTTGGCCATCTGGAGAAAGCTCCTCGTGGTGGACACCACGGGTGCAGCGGGCGAACCCGCGAGAGGAAGACGGTCGCCTCAGGCGCCGTCGGAGAGGGAGAGGATGTCCCCGGCGAGGGCATCGATGGATGCAAGCTCGACGGGCGCGATGAATACCGTGTCGTCCCCGGCGACCGTGCCCAGCACGCGCGGGTCGTTCTTCTCGTCGAGGTAGGCCGCCACGCCCTGCGCGCGGCCCGCGAGCGTCCGCACGACGACCATCGCGCCATTGTGTCGCACGTCCAGGATCTCCATCCCGACGACCTCCTGGAGCGCGGCGAGGTAGCGGGCGCGGCTGTCCATGACGTAGCGGAGCCCGTCGGGGGTGCGCTCTCGGCTCACGCCCATGTCGCGCAGGTCCCGCGAGAGGGTGGCCTGCGTGCAGGAAACGTCCCGCTTCGCCACCCGCGAAGCGAGCTGCTCCTGGCTCCGCACGAACACCTCCTGGAGGACCTGGCGGACCAGACGACGGCGTTTCTGCTTATCGGACACGGCGGGCCTCGGCGTGGCCGGAGGCTCCGGCCTGGGACCGCCCCTATACGCAGAAATGAATAGTTATGCAAACCAACCGCATCAAAGGTCTGCGATCCACCGGCAGCGCCTCTCGGGGAACCCGGCGTGGAACACCGTGGAACCCCCGTCGCCCGCGCAGCGTCTCAACCGGCGCGGCGCTCCCGCAGGATCCGGTCGACCTCCGGGTAGACCCGGTAGTGCGTGATGACCTCGCCGAAGGTGTTCTTCCATTGGCGGACCCGCTCACGCGACACGCCGAACTCATCGGCGATCTTCTGGCCACTCTCGCCAGCCGCGAGGGCTTCGAGGAGCCGCCGGAAGCGGGACCGACCGTAGCTCTTGATGAAGTTACGGGCGACGCGCTCGCGGCTCTTTGGGGAAGCGACGGACATGGTTCTCTCCTGATTCCTGGTCGGTGACCGGAAGGCCGCCAACGGGAGGGTGCCCCGCTCTCGGAGGAGGGGGTACCGAAGTGGGTCGCGGGTCCGTCCCCGCGGCACACACAAAGCTTAGGGCCGATCCGTTGACGCGTCAATCATTCGTGGAATCCCCCGATGTTCCACGGGCCCAGGATCCCGATGATTGCGGCCTGATCGCACTTCCCGATCCCCCCGATCGTCAGGGCGATCCCGGCGGGGCGCGGCGGGATCCCCTGGGGAACCACCGTGGAACAAAAAAACGGTCACGAAATGTCCGCGTGGATCCAGGGGAACATCTCCGGCCCGTCGCGTGTCCTCCTCGTGGATCTCCATGCATGGTGCTGGATCATCAAGCACTCCAGGCGTTAACCGGGGCCGCATGAGCCCTACCCGCCACACCAAGATCGTAGCCACCGTCGGACCCGCCAGCCGGAGTCGGGAGGCCCTTCGCGAGATCTTCCGCGCGGGCGTGGATGTCGCCCGGATCAACTGTTCGCATGCGCGACCGTGCAGCATCCGGACCGATGTCGCGCGCATCCGGCAGGTCGCCACCGAGCTGGGCAGGAACGTGGGCATCCTGCTCGACCTCCAGGGTCCCAAGATCCGCGTCGGGACCTGCGAGCCGCCGGTACAGCTGGAGACCGATGACCTGCTGACCGTCGTGATGGACATGGAGCTTGAGGCGGACGGACACCGCGTCGGCACCACCTGGGTGACCATGGCCGATGACGTCAAGCCCGGCGAGTCCGTCCTGTTCGCGGACGGCGCGCTCTCCGGGACCGTCGAAGCGGTGCGTCACCCACCCGACGCGGCCGCGGAGGTCGACATCCGCATGGTGCACGGAGGCAAGCTCGGCTCTCGGAAGGGCATCAACCTGCCGGAGACGGACATCCAGGCACCGGCACTGACCCCGAAGGACCGGGTCGACCTCGCCGAGGGGGTGGCGGCCGGTGCGGACTACGTGGCGCTGTCCTTCGTCCGCCATGCCCACGATGTGGAGGTCCTCCGAGATGCCCTCGAGGAAAACGGGGCCCGCGACCTCCCGGTCATCGCCAAGATCGAGAAGCCCCAGGCAGTCGTGTGTATCGACGAGATCCTCGAGCGCGTCCAGGGCATCATGGTGGCCCGGGGCGACCTGGGCGTCGAGATCCCGTTCGAAGAGGTCCCGACGACCCAGAAGGCCCTGATCGCGAAGGCGAACCGCCAGGGCCGCCTCGTCATCACCGCCACGCAGATGCTCGACAGCATGGAGCGCAACCCCCGTCCGACCCGCGCAGAGGCGACGGACGTGGCGAATGCCATCCTTGACGGTACGGACGCCGTGATGCTCTCCGGTGAGACCGCAGCCGGCCGGTACCCGGTGCTCGCGGTCCAGACGATGGACAGGATCGCCCGCCAGGTAGAGTCCAGCGAGTGGATGCGGCGCCCGGAGCTGCAGCGTCTGCCCGCGGCCACCGAGGCAGAAGGCACGGTGCTGCGTGCCGCCTGCTACGCCTGCCGGGAAGACCCACGCCCGCTCGTGGTCTTCACCTGGTCGGGAAGCACCGCCATCAAGGCCAGCAAAGGGCGGGTGCCGCTCGGCATCTACGCCGTCACACATCAGCAACAGGTGGCAGACCGCCTCAGCATGGCCTGGGGCGTCACCACGCTGGTGATCCCCCAGATCGATGGCACGGACGACCTGATCTCTGCCGGGGAGCGGGCAATCCTCCAGCAAGGTCTCCTGACCCGTGGCCAGGAGGTCGTCGTGCTCGCCGGCCAGCAGCCCACGCGCGGCTCGACGAACATGATGAAGGTCGAAGTCCTCGATGGACACGCACGCACCTGACCCGACTGGGAGCCGCGATGAGCTGGGACCTTTCCGCACCGCCGCCTTCTTCGCTCCACGACCATGGGGTCCAGGCACTCGGCGACAACCTCGCGGGCCGGCGCATCGCCCTGATGGTGACCGGCGGCATCGCCGCCATGCGTACCCCCATGACCGCCCGTTTCCTCCGCAAGGCCGGCGCTGACGTCGTGGCCTTCGCGTCTCCACAGGCGCTTCGGTACGTCGCGGAGGACGCCCTCGCCTGGGCGACCGATGCGCCCGTCGTGACCCGCCTGTCTCCAGATGCTGAGCATCTCTCCGACGCTGCGCCGTTCGATGCCTACCTCGTCGCGCCCGCGACCTACAACACCCTCAACAAGTTCTCCCTGGGCATCGCGGACAATCCGCTGCTGGCGACGCTGGCGAGCGCACTCGGCCGAGCGGAGCGAGGCGGAGCCGCCGTGCTGGTTGCGCCGACCATGCACGGGACGATGCACAACCGCATCCTCATCGCCAGCCTGCGTCGTCTGCAGGACCTCGGCGTGTCGATCATTCCCCCCAAGCAGGAGGACGGGAAGGACAAGCTGCCGGACGACGTCGACATTCTGGCGGCCGTGGAAGAGGCCTTGGCGGGGCTCACCTGACGCACAGGCGAATCGTCACTCAGCGCGATGCCCCGCTGCCACCATCGATGACCCGGAACTCGACGCGCCGGTTGGTCGCGCGCCCCTCCGCGGTTTCATTCGTGGCCAGGGGTCGCGCTTCGCCGTAGCCAGCCCATGTGAGATTCCGGGGATCGGCGCCCCGCTGGATCAGGTACTCCACGACGGCCCGCGCCCGCGCCGCCGACAGCTCCCGGTTGGTCCGCGAAGGTCCCTCGCTGTCGGTGTGTCCCTCGACCTCGACGCGCACCCGCGGGTGCGCAACCAGCACGGCAGCTGCGTCCGCCAGGACCCTGTACGACTCGATGGTAATCCGGGCCGACCCGGACTCGAATCCGATGCCGTCGATCACACCGGTAAAGCCATCGAGCACCGGGGCGGGCGCGGGCGCGGGCGGCGGCACGGGCGCGCCCCGCGCCGCATCCGGGCAGCCATCGGAGTCCATGTGTCCATTCACCGTCTCCGGCTGCTCCGGGCATGCGTCGCGGTAGTCGGCGAGTCCATCGTTGTCGTTGTCGGTGTCCGGGCAGCCATCGCTGTCCATGAAGTTGTCTGCATCCTCGGCGTCCAGGGGGCAGGCGTCCGCGACGTCAGGGACCCCATCGTCGTCGTTGTCCTCGTCCGGACAACCATCCCAGTCGAGCCAGCCATCCCGGTCTTCGGCGTCCTGCGGGCACGCATCGACCGCATCGTCGATCCGGTCGCCGTCATTGTCGGCGTCGGGGCAGCCGTCCTCATCCATCCAGCCGTCTGCATCCTCCGCCACACGGGGGCAGCCGTCCATCGCATCGGGCACGCCGTCCTCGTCGTCGTCGAGATCAGGGCAACCATCTGCATCGCCCCATCCATCGATGTCTTCCGCCTCGCCGGGACAACCATCGATGCGGTCGGCGACCCCATCGAAATCCGAGTCACGCTTGAGCTCGGAGCCGCGGAAGGACAACCCACCGGTGAGCTCCCAGTGCAGATGGGCGTCCGGCTGCTGTGCGGATGGTTCTTCCCCAAAGGTCACGACCCCGCGAAAGTCGACGCGGAACATCATCGGCCCGACAAGCTTGAAGAAGGTCCCGTAGCCGAAGTTCAGCACCGCATCGGTGTCGATGTCCGCGCTTCGGATGTCCGTGCTGCCCGCCTGCAGCCGGGCCTCGCGCCACACACCCGCGCCGGCCACGAAGAACGGCTGGATGTCCGTGTCAGGCGACAAGCCGACGAGCAGGTTTCCCCGCGGAGTCCGGCCTCGCCAGCTGCGATCCGGCTCGACCCGGTCGGTTCCCTCCAGGAAGCCGATGTCGAACTCCACGGTCCAGCGCTTGTGCAGGGTGTAGCCGGCACGCGGAACGAGATTCCACGTCGAGCCGATGCGCTCTGCCTGGTCCGTCCACAGCCAGCCGCCCGTCACGGACGCCGTCGGGCCGTGCTGGTTCGCGGCGACGGCCTCCGCGCAGAGCATCAGCACGGGCAGGAGAAGCAGAATCGGGCCCTCCGGGACGTCATGGTTCTCCTCGAGAGGTAGCCGCCCCGGTGTCGTGGCAGCCCGACAATCCGGTGACAAGCCTTCGCAGCAGGTACCCTCTTTGCATGTGGACGACCGTCTTCGCTCTGTTCGCGCTCACCGCAGCCGCGACGCCTCCCCGAGTGGGTCCGCCCCCACCGCGCAGCGGCGTCTCCGCGGGGCGGTCCGTCCAGCCTCCTGGCACGATGCTGGAGTGCGGCACCGTTGATGGCGAGGTGCCCGACTTCACGCTGGTCGATGTCTCGCCCGGAAGCCCCACCCATGGAGAGTCCGTCGACCGACCCGCGTTCCCCGGTCGCGTGCTTGTGCTGTATTTCGCGCTGCCCACCTGCGGACACTGCCAGGCCCAGGTTCAGCAGCTCCAGTCGATGTGGACCGGCAATGAAGACCGCTGGGCCGGCCAGGCCGCCCTGCAGATCATCGCCCTGGCGGCCGGAGAAAGTGGTCTGCCGGATCTGACGGAGGGGCTGACGCTGCCCGTCCTCCAGGACACATCCGACGCATCGGTGACGGAGCAGTACGGCGCCGAGAAGTGGTACTTGTACCTAATTGATCGGTCGGGACGAGTCCGCCACATCCACTACCGGTTCGACCTGACCAATACGAGCGGTCGGCTCGTTGCCGAGATCGATGCCCTCATCGCGGAGGAGGCGCCATGAGCGGTCGGCTCCTGTTGGCCGTCCTGGTCGGGTGCGGCGGCCGTCCCGGCGACTCTGCCAGCACGCTCGCCCCGGCTCCACCCGAGAGTACGACGGACGACAGCGCTGGCCCGGACACGGGCCCGACCGCCACCGTGGCCTGCGACAAATCCACGGCTTCACCCCTCGAAGCCACGACATGCGTCGACGCGGCAGCCTGCACCTGGCAGGGCAGCCAGGGCTACGGGTACTTCGGCTATGCCATCGCAACGGGGGCGGATTTCGATGGGGACGGTCTTCCCGACGTGGCCGTGGGTGCGCCGGTCGAAGATGTGCCTGACGGGGCGGGCGGGGTCATCGCTGACGGTGGACGCGTTGCCGTCCTCAGCGGCGGACGCCTCGATGAGTCCAGCGCCGGCGTGCTGGCGACCTTTTCTGGAGATGTGGCCTCGGCCCAGGTCGGAAACAGCCTTGCGCTGCCCGGGGACATGGACGGAGATGGCCTATCGGAGCTGCTCGTCGGCGCGCGGGGGGAGAGCCTCGGCGGTTTCACGAACAGCGGTACGGTTCATCTCGTGCGGGGACGCGCCCTCGGCGCAGAACCCGTCCGGCTCCATGCCACGTCCCGCATCTACGGTGAGTCGGCCCTGGCGCGCGTCGGGACCACCCTGGCAGCCCCGGGCGACATCGATGGGGACGGACTCGCCGACGCGCTCATGCAGGGCGAACTTCGTGTCCTGACGGAAGAAGGGGAGGAGGCCTACGGCGGCGGGCGCGCCTATGTCGTGCGCGGCGGGCCCGACCTCCCTGCGGAGCTCCACCTCGCAGACGCCGACGCGCGGCTGATGGCGACGGGAACGCGAGACGCCGTCGGCCTCGGGCTCGCCGGCGGAGACCTCGATGGGGACGGGTATTCCGATGTGGTCGTGGGTGCGCCATACGCGGGCAATGCTCGCGGCCGGGTCTATCTCCTCCCTGGCGGACCCGGCGCGCTGCGGGGCGACCTCGCGCTCTCCGCGGCGCCGGTCCAGTTGTCCGGTACCGGACCCTACGACGCATTCGGCTGGTCGGTCGGTGTCGGAGACGTCACCGGCGACGGACATGCAGACCTCGCCATCGGTGCACCGCTCGACGACCCCGGCGACACGCCCAATGCCGGACGGGTCCACCTGTTCGCGGGGGGGCCGACCGCGACAGGCGCGGCCCCCGATCGCCTCGCGAGCTGGGCTGGGGACTTCGACGAACAGCAGCTCGGAACCGGCCTGCACCTCGGATCGGACGTCGATGGTGATGGATTCGGCGACCTGCTCATGGGTGCCGTCTCGGCGTGGACGGGTCTGGTCACCAAGGGCGGGCGCGTCTACGTCGCGCCCGGGCGCGACGCGGCCTGGCCGGAGGCGGACACGCGGGCCGGCATCGGAACGGTGTCGGTCCACGGCGCTGCGGTCGAGGACTACCTCGGACGTGCAACGGCTGCTGCGGACCTCGACGGAGACGGCTCGGCCGAGGTCATCACAGGGTCCGGCTACGTGAACCAGGGCGCCGCCCGTGACGTGGGCCGTGTGTACCTCTTCTGGGGCGGGCCGTTCTCCCGATGAGGCGCCGGCATCTCCGTCTCGAACGGAGCCTCGCCTCCGAAAGCAGGAACCCTCCGGCCGCCGAGGCGACCGGAGGGTCCAGGTGCACACGCGGGGCAATCAGCCCGCGATGCGCTCCTTGAGCGTCTTGCCAGCCTTGAAGGAGACGTACTTCTTCGGGGCGATGTTCATCTTGGCGCCGGTGGCCGGGTTGGTGCCGACGCGACCCTTGCGCTCCTTCACCTCGAAGGTGGCGAAGCCTGCGAGGAGCACCTTGTCACCGCCCTCGAGAGCGTTGCTGATGATGCCGGCGTCGGCGTCGAACAGCAGGTTCAGGTACTTGGTTGCAGCGACGTGGGAGATGTCAGCGCGCTCGGAGAGAGCGGCGGCGAGATCCTTCTTGTTCATGAGAAGCCTCTTGGTGTGTTGGGGTTTGGTGCGATGGGCGCAGGACGCGCCCGATCAGACGACCGGCTGATTCAGCCAGCGATCCGGTCGCGGAGGTTCTTGCCGGCCTTGAAGGCGACGTACTTCTTGGGGGCAATGTTCATCTTGGCGCCGGTGGCGGGGTTGG
>JAYYRS010000196.1:0-9429 GCA_036126975.1 Myxococcota bacterium | reverse complement strand
TCGGCTATGACCCAGCGCGCGCCGTGGGCGTACCCACGGACCTCGCAGACCCTGCCGTGGTCGACTGGGATGGCGATGGCCGACCGGCCGCAACCGTCGCGATCCGCGTCCCGGTGCTGGGTTCCATCGAGCTGTACGTCGCGCAGCGTGCGCATGTCCGGCTCGAAGGACAGACCGATGCCGGGACCGGCGTGACCCGTGGAGCGGTCGATTTCGAGCACTTCGAGCAGCGGACCCTCGGCGCCAGCCATCGCATGTTCGAGGCCAATCCCGACATGTGGCCTGACCCGGCACGAAGCGGTTTCGAGCTCCGGCGGATCGCACCGGGTGCAGGCTGCGCCGAGGCACGCGAAAGCTTTCCTGCGGACTGACACCGCCGGGAGCCAGGGTCCCCCAGCACCCAAAGGCCCGGGTCCGACCCGTGCCCGCTGTCCTCAGAAGGTGACGGAACTCGCCTCGCCACTGGCGATGGTGACGCTTCGACTCTCGTCCATCCCCGTCGACTCATTGACGACCCGGATGTCATGCCTGCCCGGTGTCAGGACATGGTTGAAGAGCGGCGTGGTATCGACCCTCTGCCCGTCGATGAAGACGTTTGCCCAGCCAGACTTCACGTTGACACTCACCTTGCCCGGCTCTGCCGACCGCTTCTCGAGGCTGCGCGGGAACGACACCGAGCGCCCATCGACAGGCAACCGGATCGAGAAGGTCGCGGTGTTGTGGCCCCCCAATCGGTATTCCACCTTGGCGCTGCTCCCCGCGCTGCCGCCGTCCCAGTCCACCGGCGTCCGACCCACCAGCCGACCGTCGACATACACCCGCGCACCGGACGGCGTGGACCGAAACCGGGCGGTCGGCGGCGTGCCCTCGGCACCGACCGAATCCAGCGGCTCCAGCCCGGCCTGCTCGGAACCCGACGCACCGGACGACGCCGGCGGTCTCGGCCGAGCCGGATCCCCCGCCTCCTGGAGCGCGACAAGCACTCGCAAGCGTTCTCCCGCGACCAGATCGATGGTGTCGTTCCAGGCCGCATGACCTTCGGCCTCGACCCGCAGCGGGATGTCCATTCCGGGCTCGGCATCCTCCACGAGGACCATCCCGGTACCGTTTCCCACCCGCTCGTCTCGGAGGTAGACCGCGGCGTTCACCCCGGCCGGCGTGACCCGGAGATGGACCGAGCCGGTCCTGACCGCCTTCTCGACCTCGACGACCCGGGTCACGGGCTCCCGGACCGCGACGAAGGTCGCCACCGCGAGGGCCAGCATCACCGCCACCACCGCAAGCGCCATTGGCATGCGGCTCACCGAGGTCTGCATCGTCCGGGCGCTGCCCGCCTCCTCCGCCCACTCCTCTTCGAGTGCGAGCTCCGAGGCCGACTCCCAGATTTGAACCGCCGCCGCGGACCCCTCGCGGAGCCGGCGACGCTCTGCGGCAATCTCGCTCTCGAACAACTCCCGCATGAAGTGCTTGAGCGAGTCGCGGACGACCTCCGGCGTGGAGGGGTACATGAACTCGAGCAGGGCCTGTTGGAATTCGCGGCAGTCCGCAAAACGGTCGGCGGGCTGCCGCGCCAGAGCCCGCATGACGATCTCGTCCATGCGAGCCGGTACCGCAGGGTTGAGCTGGCTGGGGAGGGGGATGTCGGCCGCCCGGATCCGCTTGAGCGTCTTGACCTCGGAGTCAGCCTTGAACAGGCGCCGCCCCGTCAGCATCTCGTGCAGGATGATTCCGCACGCAAAGATGTCGGCGCTGGTCGTGACGTCTTCTCCCGCTGCCTGCTCGGGAGACATGTACTGGAACTTCCCCTTGAGGACACCATCCTTGGTGTTGTACAGGCTGATGCCCGCCTTCGCGATTCCGAAGTCGGCGACCTTCACATTGCCGTCGTAGGACACGAGGATGTTCGAGGGGCTCACATCGCGATGGATGATCCCGAGAGGGTCTCCCTGGAGATTGTGTTTCTTGTGGGCGAAGTCGAGCCCCTTGCACATCTCATGGGCGATGCAGGCCGCGTATTCCACCGGCAGCACCTTGCGACGCTCTGCGAGCTTGCGGAGGAGCCCCTTGATGTCCTTGCCTTCAATGCACTCCATCGCGATGAAGTAGTTGCCCCCGATCTTTCCGAAATCGTAGACCTGGACGATGTTCGGGTGCTGGAGCTCGACGCTGATCTTCGCCTCGTCGATGAACATGTCGACGAATTCCTCGTTGCCGCCGAGGTGACCGAGGATCCGCTTGATGACCAGCAGCTTCTGGAAGCCGCCCTCGCGGAAGATCCGCGCCTTGAAGACCTCGGCCATTCCGCCCACCGCGACCTTGTCGACCAGGAAGTATCGACCGAACTGCTCGGGTTCGAATGAGGCGCTCAAGGGGCGTGCCGGGGCCGGGGGGAAACGCGACAGCCATCGCGGCCACTCTTTAGGCCAGCGACAACGCACGGGCAACGCGCATGCTGGTTGAGAGGACCGGTCCCTGGCGCAGGATCATTTGCGGCCCGGGAGACGGCCGGGCTCAGCGGTCGCCGGAGTCCTCCCCTCCGGTGCCACCCCCTGCATCTCCCTCGTCTGAGTCCAGGAAGTAGTCTTCGAGGTCATCACAGGTCCACTCTTCGCGCAGGCCGGGCCGGGCCGACTCGCAGGCCTCGCGTCCTTCCTTCTCGACGTTTCCGTTCGACTGCGCGGCCCGGCACTCCTTGATGTCCTCCCGGTCGACCGGGAGTCCGCATTCCTCCGCATAGTCGGCCATCTCATCGCAGAGCTTCTGGCAATCGTTCTTGCAGCCAAGAAGCAGGACCGCGGCGATGAGGGGAAACAGGCGGCGCATGGTGACTCCAGGACCGGGGCAGGCGCCCTGCGGCCGCGGGATCGTGGCACGATGGCCCGTAGGCGTCAAGGAGCGCCAGCGCGGGGAAGTCGTGGCCTGCTCGGAGGCGTCCGATGGACGCCGGCACCACGATGCGGGCATCCGGTCGACCGTGTCTCTCGTCCGATGCGGATCGATCGGGACCGGTCGTGGGATCGCGTTCGACGATGGCGCTCCGCGACGGAGCAACCGCGGACGATAGGCTTGGCGCATGCAGCCCACCGGCGATGGCGTGCTCCAGGTCGAGCCCACCGATCATTGCAACCTGTCCTGCCGCATGTGCGCTCCGCACCATGATGGATGGGAGTCGGTCCACGGGGTTCCGAAGGGATTCCTCGACCCTGAGCTGTGGGCCCGAGTGGTGGCAGGGCTCGCACGCGATGATGTCCGATTCGACCACATCATCTTCCAGTGGCTGGGTGACCCCAGCCTGCATCCACAGCTCGGGCGTCTCATCGGGGACGCGGCACGCGGGCTGGCAGGACGTGTGGGCTACCTGCGCGTGGACACCAATCTCATCCGCATGACGCCCGATCGCATCGACTCGCTTCTCGCCCAGCTCGATGCCGTGGAATCCGGCCCGCCTCTTCTCGTGGTGGTGACGATCGACGCCCATACGCCGGGCACCTACGCACGGGTCAAGGGTCAGGACGCCCTCGAGCGGGTGAGACGGCACGTGCGCCATCTCGTACGGGCCCGCCGTACCTGTCGCGCCACGATCAATCTCCAGCTCCAGTTCGTCGTACAGGATGGAAACGCCGGCGAGGCCGGCGAATTCCTCGCCTACTGGTCGGACCTGCTGTCCTGCCAGGGGACGGACCCGCGCTTCCACGACGAGATCTGCTTCAAGCGCCTGAGCGTCGCTGGGGGTGGCGACGGGCAGAGTGCTGCAGATGCCCTCTACGAACGCACGATGAAGGCGGCCGGAATCGAGCCCGGCTGTCATGGACCGGTCAACATCCTGACGTGGTCGGCTCGTCCTTGGCAGGAAGACGATGGCAACCACGGCGGACGGACGGCCTGTCCAGGTCTGTGGCTCACTCCGGTGATTCGACAGGACGGCCACCTGCTCATGTGCTGCGCAGATCTCCACAGCACACTCGACCTGGGGACCCTGGATGGCGCCTCCTACCGGGAACTGTGGGAGGGAGAGACGGCGACAACGAAACGCCTCGAGCACCTCGCCGGGCAGTTCACGGGCGCGTGTGCGGCATGTGGCGGCATCAACTGGTATGAGACGACACCCGCCATGGCCGCACAGGCGAAACGGCGTGCCGCTGCGCTTGGGCTGGAGACGCCATGACCCGATCCCCATCCTCTGACGACCAGCGATTGCAGGACCTTGAGGTCCGGATGGCATTCCTCGAGAAGCTCGTCCAGGATCTCGACGGAGTAGTACAAGACGCCTATCGCGAGATTGCGAAGCTCACCGATGAGGTCGAGCGGCTTCGGGTGCAGGTCGAATCCGGAAGCGGAGGAATCGAGAAGGGAACCCTGCTCGAAAACGTGCCGCCACACTACTGAGCCCCGAGCCTTGGCACCCGTCAGCCGACCTGCCCTGGCGCACGGCAAGCGTCCCTGTCGCTCAACCCGTCCGGCGAGAGAACCGCAGGACGAAGGCAAGCTTCGCTTCGACCGCGCCGGGAACAGCCCAGTCCCGGACGGCGTCCTCGATGCAGGCCACCAATCGCCAGTCACCGGTCTCATCCACCCGGATGGCGGCCCCATCGGTGGGGCGCCCTTCACGGAGGCGCACGTCCAGAGACATGCTGCCCCTCAAGTCCGGGTTCCGGTCGAGGGCCTTCGCGTAGCAGGTTCGGAACCGCCGGGCTTCGCTCGACAGGACCGCCCGCATCTCCGAGTCGAGGTTCTCGCCGATCTCAACGCGGACACCCGCTGCCGCGAGCGCTGCGGTGGATGGGCCATCCGACGTGCTCGGCGCGGCGTCCAGACCCGGCGAGGGAGACGCGACGAACGGAAGGGCCGGCGGCAGGGCCGGCGGCTCCCGCACCGAACCCCCGCACGCTGCGAGCACCAGAAGCGGAAGCGTCCAGGAACGCACATCAACCACCCAAGGGCCACCCCGACCCCAAACGACCGCCGCCGCTCCGGGCAACGGATGGCGAGACATGCGACATGAGGGGTTCGCGTGTTTTTTTTTCGAGGCATGTGCGCCCGATGCCGCGGTCCGGTCCCGAGAGACATCTGCAGACCATGACCTCGCGGGCCATGCCAAGGGCCGCAAGATGTGTCCCCGACGTCAGGGTCTCGGCGGTGCCAGAGGAGCGGGGGCTGCCACGGGCGGCACCGCGATGGGGAGGGTGATGCTCTCATTCAACCCCGGCGCGAACGAACAGTCCGAGATCGTCCGCATCGCACACGCCGCAACTGCCGGAACGCCGGTCCGATCCGTCACCACCTCGGTGTGAACCACTGCACCATCCTCGATGACGACACGGACGGCCAGTCGCCCAGCAGCCGCGGGGTGGTCCTCCAAGGCCGCCGTCACGCAGGCATCGACCAGTGGAAGACAAACCGCCATCCCCGACCGAAGCTGGGCAATGCCATCACCCGGATTCCGGTCGACCCGCGCGACGTCTCCATCAGGCCGCGACTGTCCGCACGTGCATGCAGCGAGCACGAGACCTGCCAGCAATCTCACGGCAGACTCCCTGCGTAGACGTAGCCTGCCAACAGGCTCTCCACGCCAAGCAGCGCACAGCCAATGTGCTGGACGCCATCGATGCGGACATCGAGGTCCCAGGGTTCATCCCGGAAACCGCCCAGCAGTGAAGGCAGTCGACCAACGAACGGAGCGTCTCCGGGTCTGTATGCATTGGAGAGGAACAGTCGTGCATATTCCATCGCATCCGTCGCGTAGGGACCAGAGGGATCCAGCATCGCGGCTGCCACCACGGCTTCTGCTCTCCCCCCGGCAGCCGCCGCGCTGCGCCAGAGCCCCCCGTCGACAGAGGGGGGCCCCGGCGCGGCCAGGTACGCCCGACACAGGCTCCATCCGGACGCGGTGCCCGTGACGTCCCGGACCGCGAGCGCCGCCAGGCATGACCAGTGCTCATCCAATCCGACCAGCCGCACCGAACCGAGCGGCGCATAGTCGCCCTCCACGAAGTCGGCTGCCCGCTGCATCGGCCGCGCGAGCCCGGAATGCCCGGCGCGAACGAGAGCAGCCAGGGCCAGCAGGGTCTGGCCCTGCCCATAGGGGTTCTGCCGCTGCGGAAGGAAACGACCCGAGTCACGGTCGAGTTCTCCGCGTACCTGGCCGTGTTCGTCGACGGCGCGGCCCAGGAGTTCTCCCCAGCGAGCTGCAGCCGCATGGTCAATGCTGGACGCAGCCAAGGCCGCCAGCGCCGTGGTGCCGACCCAGGCCTTGCCGTCTCGGCGGCGCCCATCTGCGACGTAGGCGCCTCCCTGGGCGGTGGGATGGTCGCGCGCAGTCATCCAGTCGACCGCACGCTCGGCGGCCGCCCGGACCGCAGCGTCTCCCGTCCGTTCTGCGACCCGCGCGAGGAACCATGCAGTGCCTGCATGGCGTGGCAGGCTGTAGCCCCTGCCCCGTCGACCGCTGGGTCCCTTCACGACGTAGGTGAACTTCCCGTCCGGCTTCTGGTTCGCGACGA
Source organism: Myxococcota bacterium (assembly GCA_036126975.1). Taxonomy (GTDB): domain Bacteria; phylum Myxococcota_A; class UBA796; order UBA796; family UBA2385; genus JAYYRS01. Next base: position 2,929 of record JAYYRS010000196.1, on the reverse strand, counting down.
TGTGGCGCGCTCCGGCCAGCGCCGCATCCCGTGCTGCATCGGCCGACAGGGCCGTGGGAGCGACCCAGGCTGCCTCGACAGCCCGCGCACCGGTCTCATCTGCGACCGCGCTCTCGAATCTCGCCGGTCGGCCTGGCGCCGGAGACGGCTGCGGAACTGTCCAATGAGGCGCGATCTGGCGCCGCTTCACGGTGTCCGGACGCCACGCCACGGTCGGCGACTGTCCCCCGGAAGGACCCAGTCGACCGCCATGGGCCACGGGTACGAGACCACCATCCCACTGGGCCACCGCGACATCCAGCACCAGCGCCACATCCGCATCCGGGAACGGTGGAAGGGCTCGAACGGCGGCGGTGACCGCCGTGGCGAGGCCCTCTCCTTCGCCGCGGACGGACGAACCCGGCTGGCCACGTTTCCAGGGTGTCAGAAGGACCACAGCAGGACCATCTCCGTCCGGCAGCGATGCAGAGTCCCCCCGCCAGAGCGACAGCGCTGCTGCTGCTGCCTCGACCCGGGCATCTCCAACGGAGGACCAGGAGGCGTCTGGACGACCCGCCAGGAGGCCCACGCCCGGCGGCAGCAGCAATGCGGCCAGTACGGCACCGCCCCCTCCCACGGTGCGGGCGTCAGGAGAGCGACCGTGGAGCACCTGCCAGAGCGGAAATCCTGCGAACCAGGGTACCGCAAGAGCCACCATTGCACGCGCCGATTCGCCCGTTGCCGCGGCGTCCGCCCCGAATCGGGAGATGAGGTGCTGGCTCGCGTGCAGGAACAGACCCAGCAGGAGCGCGACGCCCACGAGCGAGACCGCGGAAGCCCACCGAGCCAGGCGGCCGCTGCGACCGGACAGCAGCACGAGGCCCCCTCCAGCCTGCACCCCTGCACACACACCCGCGATGCATGCAGCAGGCATCCAGCGGGCTCCGAGCCACACCGCAGCCGCTGCGAACGCGGCCGCCTGGGCGAAGTTCGCGAGGCCGACGGCCCGGTGCATTCACCCTCCCCGTGCTCGAGACGACCCGCCCCCGGTGTCAGAACAGGAAGATCGTCCCCGCGGAGAGCTGGGGCACCACGGCAGCGGCGCCAAAGCCGTCCTCGATCTGCTGGAACTGCTGTCCGGACCAGATGCCTGCCGCGACGTTGACATTGAAACCGAACACATCCGTGATCGCGAAGTCCGCGCCACCCCGGGCACGAAGCCCGAGCGCGACACCACCCGAGTCCTTGACGACGCCGGGGATGACCTGCATCCCGCCGCCGATGTAGGGCCGGACGCTCGACGAACCGAACTTGTACTGGAGCCCTGCGTTGAGGGGGAGGATGGTGTTCCACTGCTGCGGCAGCTGTCCTTCGTCCAGCTGCTCTTCCGGCACGATGCGCAGCGTCGAGTAGGCCTCGGCTCCCGCGACGATCGCGAGATTCGTGGTCGCCATGAACGATGCCTCTGCGCCGTAGGTCACGAAGTTGAGGTCCTGGAAACGGCTGTAGCCGGCCCGCACCGCGATGCTCGCCTTCATGTCGGCGGTGGACGGGCGCGCATCGAGCCGGGCTCGGATGTCGCTGTCGCCCGCGAACCGGCGCGCCCTGTCTTCGAGTTCCTCCATGTCGCCCCGCGTGCTCCGACGCACCCGATCTTCGACCGCGGCCCGGGCGTCCTGCGCACCCGAGCGGGCTGCATCTTCGTACGCAACGGCGGTCGGGGCGACCTCCTCCGCCTCTTCATCGATGGTCACGCCTCCACCGAAACTGAAGTCGAAATCATCGTCCTCTGCGTCATCGGGGGGGTCCGCGGCGGCGAGGCGCTCTTCTTCCTGGCGACGCTCTTCCTGGCGACGCTCTTCCTCTGCACGTTCCCGCTCCGCGGCGGCGGCGCGACGCTGCTCTTCCTCCGCACGCTGGCGCTCGGCTTCGCGCTGCTGCGCGGCGGCCGCCGCGGCGGTCCGGCGCTCTTCCTCCTCCTCCGCGGCACGGCGCTCGTCGGCTCCGTCGTCCTCGAGATCGAAGTCGTCCATCTCACTGCCGCGGTCGCTTCCGGTGTTCGTGGGTATCCGGCGGCTGTTGCCTCCCACGGGCGCCACCACGATGTCGTCATCCTCTTCTTCGAAGTCATCGAAGGCTCCGGCGTCGACCACCGTCGCCACGCCCGTGCTCTGCTCAGCGGGTTTTTCACCCGTGACCAGCTCCTTGACGTGTCCGCCCATCGAATCTGCGATGACCGAAGGCACGTTGGGCAGCGTGAACTCCTTCTTGCGGACGATGCGGCCGTTGTCGTACAGCACGAGGAAGAAGTCGAACTTGTTTCCGACCTGTGCCAGCGCACCGGTCACGACCGCCTGAGCTCCGTTGGCGCTCGCGATGCCGCCAAGGCAGCTCGCAGAGTTGAGACACGCTGCGTTCAGGGCCTTCGGTGGGGTGTCGAGCTGGTCTACGTTTTCGTAGGAACCCATGAAGTCGAGCTCGGAGCTCACGAGGCTTGCCATGTTGAGCGAGATCAGCGGGTCGATGCCGCGCGCCACGAGCGGCGTGACGACCGCATCGCCGGCCAGGGCCGAAGCCGGGACCGCAAGGAGGCTGGCCGTGGCCAGGCCAACGGCGAACAGACGGGGCGCCGACAGGCGGCTGGAAAGAGATTTCATCGCGCGTTCCGGGTTCCGATCCGCCCCTCCACCCGCGGGAAGGCTGCGAGGGAGGCGAGCCTTCGGCCAGGTGGCGGCCGGAGGCGGGGCAGGATGTCTCGGTGCCGATTCGCGCGTATCACGCCGAGCGCGGAACGTCCGTCTTTGGCCGCTGCAGAGAGTGGCGTACCACCTGCGGCCACACGTCCCAACAGGGCGATCCCCACCGGAGGACGCTACACCGGACCCGGAGGACGATGGCCCCTTCCCCGCCCACGCCCCGACCAGACCCTCGACCGCAGGTTGCCCAGGGC
>JAYYRS010000195.1:0-3761 GCA_036126975.1 Myxococcota bacterium | reverse complement strand
GTCATCCGCAGCCGGGGCCGGGATAGGGCCAGGGGGTGCGTGATGCCGTCCCCGTCCTTCCGCCTCGTCTCGTGCTCTTTGATGGAGAGTGCGGCTTGTGTGATGCGTCGGTGCAGTGGCTGCTGGAGCATGACCCCGCTGGACACCTGCGCTTCTCGCCGCTGCAGGGGCAGACGGCAGCGGTGGTCCGGGCGCGCGGCGGATGGCCGGAGGGTCTGGACAGCATCGTGTTCGTGGAGGACGGGTGTCGGCTGTCTTGGCGGTCGACGGCTGCGGTCCGGATCGCCCGCACGCTCCCCTGGCCGTGGCGCCTCCTGGCGGCCGTCTGGTTGGTGCCTCGGCCGCTCCGGGACCTCGCATACCGGATGCTGGCGGCCCTGCGCTACCGGGTCTGGGGCCGCCGGGATGCCTGTCGGCTGCCCGATGATGGAGAAGCGGCGAGATTCCTTCCCTGAGGACGACGGCCCGCGGTCAGCGTTGGCCCCGTGCACGCTCGATGATGTCCGCGATGTTGGTCGGCAGGCTCATCTCGGCCGCCTTGTGACCGGCCCAGTCCGGAATGGAACCGCCCGGGTCACTGCAGAGGCGGTAGTGGACCCGGACCTTGCCCTCGACCTGCGTGAAGACCCACGCCCCCACGTTGACCCCCGTGCTGATGGCGTCAGGGTGGTCCTGTACGACACGCGCGTACACAGCGGGGTGCTGGGCCGCAGGGTCGATGTGGTGCCACTCGAACGACGCGGTGTCGCCAGCTCGAACCGTCTCCCCACGGAGAAACCAGTAGCGATCCTTGATGGGGAAGGGGTTGTCGAGGACCTGGAAGTAGTCGAAGCGCACACCGCTCGTCAACGCCTTCGAATCCAGCAGCTTCGCACTCGACCAGGTCCGGCTGCCGTCGATGTCGCGGGCGGCAGACAGCAGCTTCTCGACCGAGGCCGTCGTGTGGGCGATGCCCTCGAGGCAGTCCAGTCCAGCGACCTTCTTGTGGCGCACGCGGACCTCACCGACCGATGCGTGCTTCTTGACCGCGACCTCCTGCCACCCCGCATCCGTGGCGAGCGCGGCACGGTACGCGCTCGCAGGGACCGCGGCCGCGGCTGTGAGCATCAGTGCGGGGAGCAGCGTGGACATCGGGCCTCCGTCAGACGCATGAACCCCACAGGCTACACCGGGCGTCCATGCGCCGGTCGGAGAGATCCCATCCGCGCCCGCCGGGGTTCGGTCACGCGCTGGCGGGAGAGCCGCCGTGGCGCCGGGCGGCCGCGTCGATGCGCTGCTTCTGCCGCATGGCGATGTGGTCGAGACTGTCGCGGGGGATCGCCTCGATCAGCGTTCGCGTGTACTCCTCTGCGGCGGACTCGTAGATGGCTTCTGCCGGGCCCATCTCCACGATCTTCCCGGCCTGCATGACACACATGATGTCCGACATGAACTTCACGACCGACAGGTCGTGGGAGATGAAGATGTAGGTGAGGCCGCGTTTCGCCTGCAGGTCCTTGAGCAGGTTGAGCACCTGCGCCTGTACGGACACGTCGAGTGCGGAGACGGACTCATCGCAGATCACGAAGCTCGGCTCGAGGCTCAGCGTTCGTGCGATGCAGATGCGCTGCCGCTGTCCGCCAGAGAACTCGTGGGGGTACCGACGGAGATGGTCGCCAGTGAGGCCGACTTCTTCCAGGAGTGCCGCCGCCCGGTCCCGTCGGTCCGCCGCGGAGCTGCCGATGCCGTGGATCTGCATTGGCTCCGTGATGGTGGCCTCGACGGTCAGTCGTGGGTTCAGGCTGCTGTACGGGTCCTGGAAGATGATCTGCAGGTCTGTGCGGACCGCGCGGAGCGCTTCGCCACCGAGCGGACCCAGGTCCCGGCCCTGGAACACGACCTTCCCGCCCGTCGGCTCGACGAGACGCAGGATGGCCCGTCCAGTGGTGGTCTTGCCGCATCCTGACTCGCCGACGAGCCCCAGGGTCTGACCGCGCCAGACCTTGAAGCTGATCCCGTCGACCGCCTTCACGTGGCCGACGGTACGCTTGAGGATGCCCTTCTTGATCGGGAACCACACCTTGAGATCCTGCACATCGAGCATCGGCTCGCCAGGGACCGTGTAGAGCTTGTCGCGACCGGTCTCCTCCATGGCCGCCAGCTGGGCGGCGGTCAGGTCCTTGGACCGCATCACGAGCTCGTCCCCGGATTCCTCGACCTCGAGGAAGTCGGCCACCGTGGGCAGGATCTTGAATCGGGTGTCCAGTCGCGGGCGACATGCCAGCAGGCCCTTTGTGTAGGGGTGCTGGGGATCGGCGAAGATGGTCTCTACATCACCGTACTCGCAAAGCCTTCCGCGGAACATCACCGCCACCTTGTCGGCGATCTCGGCGATCACGCCGAGGTCGTGGGTGATGAAGAGGATCGCCATGCCCCGTTCGTCGCGCAGCTTGCGGAGCAGGTCGAGGATCTGGGCCTGGATGGTCACGTCGAGTGCGGTCGTGGGCTCGTCGGCGATGAGGAGTCTCGGATTGCAGGCCAGCGCCATGGCAATGACCACGCGCTGCTTCTGCCCCCCGGACATTTCGTGCGGGTACATGCGGATCCGCTCTGCGGGGTCGGGAATCCCAACCTCCTCGAAGAGCCTGACCACCCGCTGCATCGCCTCGGCCTTGCTGACGTTCTCGTGTGCGACGATCGACTCGGCGACCTGGTCGCCGACGGTGAACACGGGGTTCAGCGAGGTCATCGGCTCCTGGAAGATCATGGCCATGTCGGCGCCACGGATGTCGCACATGTCGACCTGGGACATCTCCAGCAGGTCCCTGCCGAGGAAGGCCACGCGCTCGGCCTGCACGCGTGCGGTGAGTTCGGGAAGCAGCCGCATCACGGTGAGGCTCGTCACGGACTTGCCGGACCCGGACTCACCGACGATGCCCAGGGTCTCGCCGGGGTAGGCCTCGACGGAGATGCCGTCGACGGCCTTCACCAGACCGTCCTCGGTGTGGAAGTAGGTCTTGAGGTCCTTGATCTCGAGGACGGGCTGCTCGCCACGCTCGTTGGTCTTGCCCTGGGGATGGTCGTTCGACATGGGCCTACTCCCGACCGCGCAGCTTGGGGTCGAGCGCGTCACGCAGGCCGTCCCCCAGAAGGTTGAAGCTCATCACGGCCACGACGATCATCAGGCCCGGGAAGAGCGTGATCCACCACGCCGTGCGCAGGTACTCTCGCCCGTCGTTGACAATGGCGCCCCAGGTCGAGGTTGGCGGTGGCACGCCGAGCCCGAGGAAGCTGAGCGATGCCTCCACGAGGATGGTCGAGCCGATTGCCAACGACGCGTAGACGATGACCGGCGCCAGGGCGTTCGGGATGATGTGGCGCAGGATGATGCGGGCAGGCTTGAGGCCGAGGGCCCGGGTCGCCTGCACGAACTCCTGTTCCTTCAACGACAGCACCTGCGAGCGGACGATGCGGGCGATGCCCATCCAACCCGTGATGCCAAGCACGACGACGATCAGGAAGATGCTCTGCGCCCCGGCAGCCCGGTACATGCCGATGATGGCCAGCAGGAACACCAGGCGCGGCAGGCTCAGCAGCAGGTCCGTGAACCACATCAACCCCTTGTCCACCACGCCGCCGAAGTAGCCGGCAATCGCGCCGATTGCGGTGCCCAGGGAACCCGCGAGGATGACGGCGACAAAGCCGATGGAGAGGGAGATCCGAGCGCCGTACATCACCCGGCTGAACACGTCCCGGCGGAACTCGTCGGTCCCCATCAGGTA
>JAYYRS010000194.1:0-3163 GCA_036126975.1 Myxococcota bacterium | reverse complement strand
GCAGGCCCTCCACGCGGCGACCTCCGACTGCAGGTCGCGTGGTCTGCCCGGACCCGGATGCGCGCCGGGCAGGTGGTCCACACCCGCTGGCAGGCCGCGCGCCGCGAGGAAGATGCAGGATTCCAGCGGGAGGTGATGCTGCGGCATCGCATCGTCGTCCGGGGTTGGGAAGTCACGATCTCGGGTCGGGTGGACGGCTTGAGCGAGGAGGGAGAACGCCTTGTCGTGGAGGAGGTCAAATCGACGCCGCTGCCCATGGAGCGGCTCTCCGGCACCTCCTGGCAGGACTTTCCCGCATGGGCGCAGCAGGTCCAGCTGTACCTGCACTTCATTGCCGCGCGACGGGAGGCGAGGCCTGCGCATGGACGCCTGATCCTCATCTCGCTCGTCGACGGCGCGCAGCGGGTCCTTCCCGTCCCGCCGGATCCCGGCATGAGTGTCTGGATCGAGGAACAGCTGGACTTCCTGATCCACCAGCGGGAGGAGCGTCTGTCCTGGCTCGCGCGGCGCGCCTCGGTCCCTGCACCGTTTCCCCATCCCGGGTTCCGCCCCGGGCAGGAGCAGCTGACAGACGACCTCACCTAAGCCCTCGAAGAGGGCGCCCAGGTGCTTCTGGACGCGCCAACTGGGTACGGGAAGACGGCGGCAGCCGTGACGGCTGCGCTGCGGGTCGCCGGCCAGCGTGGGCAGCGGGTGTTCTTCGCGACGGCTCGGAACACGCAGCAGGCCATGGCGGAACAGACCGTCCGTGCCATGGCCGCGTCGGGCCTGCCCGTGCGGGCCGTTTCCATCCGGGCACGAGAGCGGGCGTGCCTGAACGAGGTGGTGGCCTGCCGGCCGGACGCCTGTCCCTACGCCGAGGGCTACCACGACAAGGTGCGGAGCGGTGACCTCGTCGCATCGCTTTGGACCCGTCGGGACCCTGCCGGTGGGTGTGGCGTGCCCGGTCCGGACGCGGTCCGGGAGGTCGCGGCCGACGCGGTGGCCTGTCCCTTCGCGCTGTCAATTGACATGGCAGACGGGGCGGATGTCGTCATCGGGGACTTCAACTACGTGTTCGATCCCGCGGTGCGGCTCGCCGTTCTCGGGGACCGTCCGGACGAGTGGCTCGTCATCGTGGATGAGGCGCACAACCTCCCGGAGCGAGCGCTCGGGTACGGCTCGCCGGAGCTGAGACTCCTCGACGTCGAGTCTGCGGTCGAGGGACTCCATTCGGCGCGCTGCGCGGACCGGTATCGGCCCATGCGGGTGGTCGCCGAGGACCTCGGGCAGTGGTTGCGGGCCGGCCTGGCCCGGGTCCCCGATGACGCCCGCGATGGAGAGGCTGCGTTCTCTCTGGCCGACGGTCTTGATCGGCGGCAGGTGGTCGAGCTGGCACAGGCCTTCGAAGGTCTCGCGTTGGACTATGCGCTGCTCAAGGCCGAGTCTCCTGCTTTTGGTCCGGGCGAGCCGGACCCCTGGATGGACATTGCGCGTGGGGTGCTGCGTCTGCGGTCTGCCCTGGAGCGTGCGGGGGACGAGACCATGGTGCTCTGGCGGACGGGCCGGATGGAGCGGGGTCGTCGAAAGGCACCGCCGCGGAGTCCTCCCGGGCAGCTTGCCCTGCTGTCTGGCCCCGCGCTCCATGGCGGAGCCCCGACCCCCCAGACCGGACTGAAGCTGCTGTGCCGAGACCCGTCCGGGCTCCTGGGACCCGTGTTCAAGGGTCTCGCAGGCACGATCTGCATGTCCGCCACCTTGCGGCCGGCGGATTTCTACGAGCGGATGCTGGGTCTGTCGCCGCGCCGGGTCCGTCGCGTCGCGCAGCCGTCTCCGTTCCCACCGGAGCACCGACGCGTGCTCGTCCTGCCAGACGTCAGCACGGAGTACCGCCGCCGCGACCGGGACCGCGCGGAGACCGCTCGTCTCGTCTCCGAGGCCGTGCGCGCCGTGCCCGGAAACGTCGCCGTGTTCTTCCCGAGCTTCGCGTTCCGAGACCGCATGGCGCCCCTTCTGCAGCTGGGAGACCGTCCCGTGCTGGTGCAGGAGAGGGGCATGCCAGAAGCGGACCGAACCGCACTGCTCGATGCGCTCCGGCGGGCCGAGGGGCATGTGCTGCTGGGGGTCCTGGGCGGAATCTTCAGCGAAGGGGTGGACCTGCCCGGACAGGCGTTGCTCGCGGCGGTCGTGGTCGGTCCCAGCTTGCCGCAGGCAAACCTGGAACGCCGGCTCCTTCAGCAGTGGTTCGAGGAGCGCTACGCCGAGGGGTTCCGTTACGCCTGGCTGGTGCCGGGACTGAGTCGGGTGGTCCAGGCTGCCGGGCGCGTCATCCGGACTCCGGAAGACCGCGGCGCCGTGGTGCTGATCGGTCGCAGGTTTGTGCTCCGTGACTATGCGGCCTTCTTTCCAGACGACTGGTCCCCGGTCCGGACCGGGGACCCGACCGAGGCGCTGGATGGGCTCTGGCTGCGGACTGTCGAATCGGCGTAAAAACGGATGCCTGTCCGTGCTGGAGCGCCTTGCAGAAAGGGGTGGATCGTATGGTGGCCAGGACCGCCACCGGTCCGTCCAGGTGCCGGAACACGCCAAGACCAACGAGGGACCGATTGGAAGCCGACGCCGCCCTGGCCATCCGCAAGGAGCTCGATGAACTCGAGAGCCGTTCCATGCGCATGCATGTCGCACGTCCGGACGAGGTCAGCGAGCATCTGTTCGATGCGCTGCGGTACGTGATCAGCTTTGCCCGGCTCACGGAGATCCGGAACTGCGATGGTGAGGATGTTCCGGTACATCAGCACCTCGCCGCCCATCGCAGTCGCGTGCTGACGCGACTGCGTCCGCATCTCGATGGACCAGAGGACACGCTATGGGGCGCGGTCCGCGAACTTCCGGAGCTCGTCCACGCCACCCGTTCCATGCGGGCAGACCTCCTGGCACGCGTCCCGATCGATCGGGAGAGCCTGGAAGAGGAGGTCACGACGCGGCAGCTGGTGGTGTCCTGCGGAGGCGGTGGCGGGAGTGGCTACGGCTACGCGGGGGCCTATCGGCGGCTGCATCGTGCGGGGCTGCAGCCGGAGCTGCTCAGCGGCACGTCGATGGGCAGCCTCATCAGCATGTTCCGAGCCCGTCGACGGGTCTTTGACGGCCTTCCGCTCGTGGAGGCGGCCCGTCGGCTGAGCTGGAA
>JAYYRS010000193.1:0-14426 GCA_036126975.1 Myxococcota bacterium | reverse complement strand
GATGGCGATCGTGGCGGTCCAGGTCCGCCGATCCGGAGATGCAAATGCACCCTGGACGAACTCGACCCTTGCGTGCCGGGGGGCGGCGATGGCGTCGTGGAGCGGAGCGAGCAGGGACAGTCCTGTCTTCGCGACGTGCTTCGGTGCGCCGAGCGGCCAGGCCTGGCGCGCGATGCCCGGACGCAGGGTGGACTGAGCCCGCGCAGATGGGTCTGCAAGGTCACGGATTCGTATCGTGGAATCAAAGACATCGGCGGAAGACTTGCCCGGGAGCCCGCCGTCGACCAGGTCCGAGGACAGCAACGCCAGCGACGGCGTGAGGTGGAGCAGCAACTCCTCGCTCGCGACGAGGTCGTGGGTTGCGTCTGCAGCTGCAGGCAGGCCCTCCGCCAACGGGGTGGGCGAAGGCTCGCAGGCGAGCAGGAGCAGGGCGAGCATCGGAATCGAAGGCATCGGAGCACATGCTACCGTGGTGGTGACCCCGCCACCCCATCGACCACGCCCATGTCTGCTCCCTCCCGCCGCTGGCCGGCGCGCCTGATGGCGCTGGGGCTGGGGCTCGCGCTGCTGCTGCTGTTGGAAACCGCGCTGCGCCTGGCGGGTGTGGCATCGGGAGCGACGTGGGCGCCAGCCGCCCTCGTCGAGGTGGTGGAGGATGGTCAGGTCTCGGCCGTCTTCCAGGTCCGTTCCGAGCCGCACTTCATCGCCGAGCCCCTCCCGGATGGTCGGCCCGGCGTGCGGACACATCCTTCGCATCGCATCGGCAAGGGAGGAGGCTTCCCGCTCGGGGGTGCGATGCGGGACGTGCATGTTTCGGCCGCGCCTGCAGCGGGTGTGCGGCGGTACGTGGTCCTGGGTGGGTCTGCAGCGATGGGCCTCAAGCCGGTCGGTCCGAGGGCGGCGCGCGGCATGCCGACCGAGAAGCTGCCAAACGGCGCCAGCGTTCTGCCCCGGAGCATGGCGCTGTCGGGGCAGCGGGAGTAGGCTCTTGCCTCCGAGGGCGTGCAGGCCGAGGTCGTGGACGCCGGGATGATCGCCCAGGACAGTCGGGCGGTCTGGCGGATTGCGGAGGCGGCGCTCGCGATGAACCCCACGGGGCTCGTGCTGTACCTCGGCAACAACGAGAGCCTCGGGATGGCGAGGGCACTCGCGGACGTCCAGGTGCCCGAGGTCGCGGTGATGCGCGGTGCACTCCGGCACCTGCGGCTCTATCGGGTGCTCGCCGAACTGGTGCTGCCGAAGTCCGCAGGAGCCGCACCGCCACAGCCGGGCGGCGTCGTGCCGGGAGGGGGCGCAGCGAAGAACGGCATCAGGCAGCAGCAGGCGGTGCGCGGAAGGAACGGGGGTCGGTCGGGCGGGGGAGGCAATCGCCGCGGAAAAGCGGGGCACGAAGTCCTCGCACGGGTCGTTCAGGGCCAGTGGGCCAGCGCGGGCCTTCCGCTCGTCGATGGGGTCGAGGCCACCGATGACGTGCGGAAAGCGATCCTGGGACGTTTCCGCGAGAACATCAGCGGAATCGTCGCCATGGCGGCACGGGCGGGTGTCCGTGTCTACGTCCTGCCAACCCCACCGCACCTCACGTATCCGCCCTTCACCGATGCCCATGACCCCGGGCTTTCCGAGTCGGAGCTGGCCGAGGCCAGCCGTCACCACGCCGAAGCAGACGCAGCCCTCAGGGCCGGTGATGCGGCCACGGCGCTCGCCGCAGCGGAGCGGGCCGTATCTGCGGATGCTGCGCACGGGGGCGCCTGGTTCATTCGTGGCATCGCATCGGGTCGGCTCGGCGAGCATGCCGACGCCGTGGATGCCCTGGAGCATGCCCTGGCGCGGGACGTGTCCCGCAAGCGAACGGATCCGGGGTTCGCCGCCATTGCAGCCGAGGTCTGTGATGAGACGGCGGGGTGCGCATCAGGCAATGCGCACGCGGCACTCATGGCGCGTGCGCGGACGGAGGGTGTTGCTGTCTATGACGAGGTCCTTGGTGATCACGAACACCTGAACCCCGCAGGCAATGCGTGGATTGCGGGGCAGGTGGCAGCGCTGATCCTCGAAGATGAGCCTGCCCGATGAGGTGGATGCTGGTCGCCTTGCTGGTGACACTCGGGCTTGCGCATCCGGCATCCGGCTGGGCGGCGACGGGATGCTCCCTCCGCAATCCCCACACCGACATCCGAGGGTTCTTCCCTTCCTACAGCGACTACATCGTCCAGTACGTCACCTTTGCACGGCAGGATCCGGGTGGAAGCGCGGCGCTCTCACGGTCGCTCCGAGACGAGCTGGATCCGCTCTTCGAGAGTGAGGACGTTCCATACACGCTGTACACGGTGCGCCAGGCCGGTGTGACCCTGGGATACGTCTACGGGACGAACCAGCGCGGCAAGCACGGGAATCTGCAGGTCATCGCCGTCACGGACGCCGACCATGTCCTGCAGGAGGTGGTGCTGCAGACGCTGCGTTCGCCCCACCGTGATGCGTTCCTTGATCCGGACTGGCTGCGCCAGCTCTCGAAGCATCCCTTGGACAGCTGGACGGAACATGCGGCCTGCTACGTGGAGGGACACTGCGAGAACGTCCCCGTCCCTGACCCGACGGGAGGGGCTGCGTCTGCAGATCACCGCGCCATCCTCCGCGCCCTCGCGAAGCTTGCGCTGCTGCGGAGCGCCCTGCTGCATCCCGGTGCGCCCATGCCGCCCCGGGATGCGGCTGCGCTCGCCGAGAGAATCGGAAACCACGAAGCCATCGAGCTGTCGAGGGAGACCGGCAGGGCCTGGGGGTTCGCCCCGCTTTCGCGGGGTGGATTGGAGCCCGATGAGCCGGTGGTGGTGTTGCGGCACCGGGGACGGACGACGGTCTACCCGGTCGCGGCGCTTCGGCGGGTGCCCGTGCTTCGTGACGGTGCCGTGCTGCTCGCGTGGTCGGAGACGAGCCGTACCGCGAGCGCCTTGCTCACAGACCGTCCCCTCGTGCCGACCGCAGATCTCCTGTTCGATGTCCGCCTGTTGAGAGAGCCGGCCGGGGGCGGGACGTGGGCCCCCCTGCTTGGTCGAACCCTCATCGGACCGGCTGCGCATGCGGAACAGCTGCCCGCGCTCGTGGTGCCGGCGCGGGTGGCGGTGTCGTCCGCGCCATGGGCGGCGCTGTGGACTGGCGCGCCAGCCCCCGCTGCTCGCGCGTCTGTCCAGGGTCCCCGCGCGCTGCTGGTGGAACGGATGCGCGTCGACCCGCCACACGGCGACGCGGTGCGGATGGGAGAGGGAGACCTGGTGGTGCAGGCCGAGGCCGGACTGCCCTGGGCACTCCGCCTCCCGGAGACGGACGCACCATCCGCCCTGCTGTTGGATGATGATGGGATGCTGCGAGACCCCGCCACCGGCCTTCGCTGGAGCAGGTTGGGGCGTGCCCTGGGGAGCGGTCTGCCCGACCTCTCATGGCCCGTCCAGGCGTCCCTGCCACGCAGCTCGGCAACCGCGTTTCAGCGTCCCTGAATGGGAGCGGTGCCGGTTGGCGTCCGTGCGCGACGAACCGGTTTGCAGGTCGGCCAGCCCGAGTGCAGTCGAGACCCTTGACGCTTCGCACAATGGCGCGGTCCCGGACGTCCCGGACGCACGGGTGTCAGCCGCTGCCGGCGTCTCCAAGGATGACCGTCTGGGCGTGCAGGACCCGCTGGCCGGCCTCGTCGGCGAGCCGACCCTTCACGAGTACGGTCTGGCCGGTGCTCTCGGTGGGGATGGCCAGCCCGGTTGCGAGGTCGAGCTGCACGAAGAGCACGCTCTTCTCGTCGAGCAGGTAGAACCAGCATCCGCTGTCGCACACCTTCCCGACCGTTCCGCGCAGCACGATCGGGCCGGTGGCATGCTCTGTCAGCACCTGCACCTGCTGCGCGAGGGCCGTGGGATCCGCAGGGGCACCGAGCACCTCGGGGTCCCCTCCGCATCCAAGCGCGAGAAGCAGCAGCAAGCTCCCCTGCACTCAGTACACCCGCCGCAGGGTCTCGCTGCCTTCAGTGACCTCGATGGCCTGGTCCGCTGCCAGTGCAGGGAGCACGCGTGTCTCGCCGGTCGGCCACTGGATCCGTACCGCATCGACCTTGTCGGCGTCGCCCAGACCAAAGATGAGGTAGGGCGTCATGGTCGAGGAGAACCCCTGCCCCGCTGCGACCTCCTGGGTGAGGGTCCGCTCCCCGATGTCCACCTCGATGCGTGCTCCGATTGCGCTCCGGTTGGACGCGGTGCCCTTGAGGCGGAGGTGCAGCCAGCGTGCGCCCTTCGTCTGGTTTTCCAGGTACAGGTCGATGAAGCGGTCCGACAGCATGACGCCACCGTTGTTGACGAGAAGGTCTGGATCTCCGTCGTGGTCGGGGTCGCCGAAGGCCATTCCGTGGAACTTCCCGTACCAGTGCGGGTCATCGAGGTCCGTCACGAGCGTGAACCGGGGCACTCCGTCTGTGACACCGTCGTTGCGGTACAGCATCAGCGGCTGCATGTTGAGCAGGGGATGGGATCCGGGTCCCAGGATGACATCCGGGTCACCGTCCAGGTCCCAGTCCACATACGTGGCGCCCATGATGCTGGCGGCGTGGAATCCGGCCTCCAGACCGACGTTCGTGAAGTGGCCGGTCCCATCGTTGAGGTACAGCGCGGCAGGCTGGATGCCCTTCTCTGCGGGAAGGTTCGCCATGAGACCCTGGACGACGGTGGCCTCGGGAGCAGAGAAGTTGGTGGCGAGGATGTCGAGGTCCCCGTCCAGGTCCGGGTCGAACATCCATCCGGCGAAGCCCATCGGCGTGCCGGCCTGGATGCCCCGCGCCTTGCCCTGTTCGAGGAAGGTACCGTCCTGCTGATTGATGTACAGCCGGTTCGGTCCCGCAAAGCCGCTGTCCTGCACGCCGCCGTAGGGAGGGGTGAAGGCATTGATGAGGATGTCGGGCCAGCCATCTCCATTGACGTCGCCCACCGCCTGGCCCACGGCGGTGAAGGTGTCGTCGGTGAGGATGCCCGTGCTTGGGGTGACATCTTCGAACTCGAAGCCACCCTTGTTGCGGAGGATGCGAACGGTCCCACCCATCGTCCCGGTCACGGACAGGTCGACGAGTCCATCCTTGTCGAAGTCCAGCGCCGCCACACCGCAGGAGTTCTGCCCCTCCAGCGCGGCCTGCCCAACCTCGGATCGGTCGATGAAACCCCTACCGTCGTCGTTCTCGAGGAGCCGATTCGGACCGGAGCTGAACCAGGCCGCCTGCGTGAGGTACAGGTCCGTGTAGCCGTCGTTGTCGAAGTCGGCAGCGACCATGCCGGGGGGCGTGTTGTAGATGTCGCTGAGGGCGGCGTCCTCCTGGCGGACGAAGCCTTCCCCGGGCGTGTTGCGGTACCACTCCGGGTTCGAGTAGGCACCGTTCGCGATGAGGTCGATCCAGCCGTCCTCTTCGACGTCGAGCCAGGCCATCGCACCCGCGAGCTGCCACCGGCGGATCCCCATTTCGTCTGCGCGGTCCACGAACGGGTGGGCACCAGGCTCGACCCCGAGGTGCGCACCCATCGGGAAGAGGGTGCGCGCGCGCGATGCATTGTCGGCATCGTGGGTCCCCATCAGGGCGCGGGACAACCACAGCCGTGACTCCGCATCCGGGTTGAGGTCGACTGCGCGCTCCAGGTACGGAACGGCGGCGTCGAACTCGCGGTACCGGAACAGCAGGGAGCCCATGTAGAAGTTCGCGTCCCAGTTCTCCATGAACCACGGCTCATCGCGCCAGCGGGCGCCCAGCGCTCGGGCTGTGTCATCGAATCCGACGTGCACGAGACCGATCACGGCATTGATCTTTCGCTGGGGGTCGACCTCGTCCCCAGCGAGTCGTGCCTCGACCGCCTCGGCCATCGCGGGCTCCATGTCCCGCGCGAGCCGCCCCTGCCGGTACAGCTCGGCGATGGCCCAGAAGTCCAGCTTGCCTTCTTCGAGCAGCACGTCGACGATATCGCGCTGCTCGAACCGGTCCATGACGGCGGACAGCATCATGCGCGGTGGCGCTGTCTTGATGGACCGGGCGGCGTTGAGCTGGTCCTGTGTGCTGAAGTTCGACCACGTCGGGACCGCACGGGCCTGGTCGGTCTTGTCCGGTCCCGGTCGATGGGGCCCCACTGCGGGGTCGACTTGCAGAAGGAGGGCGCCACCAGCGGGCGGGCTGCCGGCCGACGCGCGGTCGTTGGATGGGGAGGGCGCGTCCCGTCCACAGGCGGAGAGGGCGACGAGGAAGACGAGGGGACGCATGGGACTCAGTGCGGGAGGAGGCTGGGCGTCTTCATATCCGCTTCGAACGCGTTGCCATCGTCCGCGCCGAGGTCAGCGGTGTGCGGAAGCGAGCCCGAGAGGTCCGTTTCGGGTCCGCTGTTCGTGGGCAGCGTGTTCTCTACCAGCCGTCCGTCCTGCAAACGCACCGTGCGCTCGAAGTCGGTCCGCCGGGCGACGGTCGGGTCGTGCGAGACGACGAGCAGGGTTGCGCCCGCGTCCGCTGCCAGCGCGAACAGCTGGTCAAGGACGCTGGCCTTTGCTTCGGGGTCGAGGCTGGCGGTGGGCTCATCGGCGAGGATGAGTCGCGGCCGCCCGACGAAGGCCCGGGCCATTGCCAGCCGCTGGCGCTCGCCCCGCGACAGGAGGCCGGCCCGGGTCCGGGCGTGGTGCTGGAGTCCGAGCCGATGCAGCAGCGTCCGGGGCGCTGGACCCGACCCTCTCTGATGAAGCGATGCCATCTCCAGGTTCGCGAACGCCGTCAGGCTATCGACAAGGAGCGGCTCCTGGAACACGATTGCGAGGCGCTCTCGCCGATATCGACTCGGGCTTCCCAGTGTCTGGATGGCGGCTCCATCCAGCCGGACCTCGCCCGCATCGGGAGGAATGAGACGCGCGATGACGCCGAGGAGCGTTGACTTGCCTGCGCCCGACGGCCCCTGGACCAGTGCATGCTCTCCTGCGTCCAGGGACAAGGAGATGTCAGAGAGTACGACCCGGCTGGCCCACGCCTTCCGCAAGGACCGGATCTCGAGGCACGGTGTGCTCATCCGTCGGCCTTCAGGACAGCATGGACATCTCCGGTCGCCATGCGGAGCACAGCGGGGAGGGTGGCGGCGAGTCCCAGTGCAACACTTGCCATGGCGACACCTGCCATCAGACCTGCATGCAAGGAGACCAGGTCTCCGCCCGGCGTATAGGGAAGGTAGCCTGCAAGCATCGCCCCTGTGGGTCGCCGCAACGCGGTCGCAACCGCGAGGCCGAGTCCGGTACCGGGGATGACGAGCAGGGACGTCTCGACCAGCATGGCCGCCGCGATCCAGACAGGCGAGACGCCAGTGGCCTGAAGCACGGCGTGCCGTTTGCGCTCCGACAGCGCACGCAGGAGGGTCGTATTGCCGATGAGCGCTGCGCCGAGAACGCCGAGCACGCCGGTCAGCAGGAATACGACCCCCTGGAGTTCCTCCATCGCGCCACGCAGCGCTGCGGTCACGGTGTCCAGGGCGATGACCTGGAGTTCGGGTTCGGCGTCGTAGCTTCTCCGCAGTTCATCGAGGTCCCCACGATGCCCGGGGTCCATCTGGACTCCGACCCCGGTCAGTCTGCCCGGAAGATCGAACCGGGACTGGACCTCGGACAACGCCATGAGCACCGTCCCGTCCAGCTGCGTTCCGGTCCGGGCGAGGACGCCTGCGACCGGCAGGGACGTGGCGACTCCCGGCAGCACGAGGTGGTCTCCGGCCCGCCGCTGTGTGAGCTCCGCAGCCTCGAAACCCAGCACCACCCCGGGGGCCTCCCCCAGCCACACGCCGTCGGACATCGACAGGCGCCTCGCATCTTGGAAGCCCGGGGTCACACCCTTCACCAGGGCCATCCCGGTGGGGCTGTCCGGATCGCGGACGGGGTGGATCAGGGTGGGAAAGGTGGCGGAGACCCGAGGGTCTTCGTCGAGCTGCTTCACAACCCCATCGGGCATGTAGCGCAGGCCGACACCCCCCCGAAGCATGAGCGTGGCGGCTTCGTAGGGGCACCCGCGAGCCGTCACCAGCAGGTCGAATCCCATGCGCTCGACGTCTCTGGCGGTGGCAGATTCGTATCCGCGGACGAAGCCGATGAGTGTCGCCACGACGAACGCGACCGCCGCGACGCTGGCGACGGCGGTGCCGCTCACCCACGGATGCTGGCGCAGGTTCGCGAGGGGCCAGAGGAGGAGGTACTTCACGGCGGCAGTCTAGCAGGCGGGAGGGACGCACCGGGGTGCTGCGCGGGGTTCGAACGTCGCGGGACGATCGACAGGGTGGTGCCGGGTGCGAGCGGAACGGCGACCAGACCGTGCGCGTCCAGGATCGCCATGAGTGCGTAGTTCCAGGGTACATCCCGGAGCGATGCCGTGACGCGGATGTTGATGGTCCCGTCCACGATGAAGTTGAGCCCGGCCACCTCGGATATCAGCCGCAGGACGTCGGGGAGGAGGGCGTTCTCCACCTCGAGGTCGAGGGCAGCGCCGGCCGGAGGCGGGGGAACGCGGTCCGCCGCTGGGGCATCCGTGATGGGAACCGCGTCCTGGATCCGGACGCCGGACGCGCGCGCTGGCGCCGTCCGGAGTGGAGCGAAGCGGACGGTCGACTCGCCACCGCCGGGCGCATCCGCCGCGTCCGCGGGGCCACGAACCGCCGCCGGTGACCGGACGCAGGCGGCAGCGAGGAGGAGCGTGAGGGCCGGTCGCGCAGACACGACCCCGCATCCCCGGCCGCCGTCCAGCCGCCGCGGCGTCACGCCTCGGCGCGCACCAGGACGAGGTTGTCCGCAGTGAGGCGCTGGAGGACGGGCTGGAACTGGGCGCGGAGGTCCGCGACGGTGCGGCCGCTGGCAGACGCCTGCTCCGCCAGGAGGGCGCCCCAGGTGCGGCGCCCGTCCATATGGGCCAACAGGTCGGCCGCGTCGTCATCGAGCGCGTGGATGTTCCGTCCGAGCAGCCAGCTGGACGTAGAGCTGAACACCGGCCGCTCCTGGTCGTAGACGATCCCGCGAATGGGCTTGAGCGTGTGGCTCTCGCCGTCGATCTGCCAGCTCGCTTCCAGCGCACCGTTCGGTTGTGGCACTGCGTCGTCGGCGAGCGCCGCGCTCGTCAGGACCTCGTCGTGCTGGAGCGCATCCACCCGGTCACCGAGCTCCGTCTCCAGCTCCTCGGTGGGGTGCTGAATCTGGTCCATGAACTGCAGATACATGTGGATCTGCTTCTTCTGGGCCGGGTGGGGGTTTGCGGGGATGGTGTTCACGAGGAAGCAGAATGCCTGGGAAGCCCCCACGTTGTCGCCGAGCTGCAGCGTCTTGCGAGCCTTCCAGAAGATCGCGTCGGAGCTGCCCTGTTCGTTCCCCGCGTAGAAGTAGTGGAGGAAGTCACGGGTGACCTCGTACATGCGCCGGTAGTTCTCCGCGTAGAAGGCGGTGGCCGGACCCTCCATCGACGGATCCTGGAGCGAAGTGTGGATGCAGACGCTGGCGGAGTAGCCAGCGAGCATCGCCATCGTGCAGCCGCTCGACAGGAGCGGGTCGAGGAACGAAGCAGCATCCCCTGCGAGATACCAGCCCGGACCGGATGTCGTCTCCGACGTGTATGCCCAGTCCGAGATCGCGTTCAGGGGGGCGATCCGGCGAGCGTCGGGACCGAGCAGCTCCTGCATGAATGGGCTCTCCGCGAGGGCACGCTCGTAGAAGGCATCCATGCCCATGGCGCGAACTTCCTGACTGAACTCCTGGCCGGTGACGAGCCCGACGCTGGCCTCGCCGAGCTTGCCGGTGCCGCCCGACTGCGGGATGTACCAGAACCAGCCGTACTTGTTGGCTTCGATCAACACGTGCGTGGCGCGGTGTCCTTCGGGACCCGTCACGTTGTCGTAGTAGCCGTAATAGGCCACCTGCCGCATCTTCCGGTCATACTCCCGGTGGGTCAGCTGCCTGCCCAGGACCGCCTTCGGGCCGCTGCAGTCGACGACGTATCGGGCCCGGACGGTCCGTTCCTCGCCATCGGTGTCCACCAGGCGTACGCCGGTCACGCGCGCTCCGTCCTGGGTGGGCGCCTGCACGTTCACCCCCTGGACGACGTGGACGCCCGACTCCCGTGCATTCTGAAGAAGCAGGTCGTCGAAGACCTCTCGGTCTACGTGGTAGGCGTAGGGGTAGGGGAGGAACGGGTTGGTGCCGAAGAGGACGTCCCACGGCTCCTGCGAACGACCCCAGACGAACGTCCCACCGGTCTTCCGTGCGAAACCCTGTTGCTCTACCTTGTCGATCAGACCGAAGTCTTCGA
This sequence comes from Myxococcota bacterium, assembly GCA_036126975.1. Lineage (GTDB taxonomy): Bacteria > Myxococcota_A > UBA796 > UBA796 > UBA2385 > JAYYRS01. Next base: position 4,117 of record JAYYRS010000193.1, on the reverse strand, counting down.
GGATCGGCATCATGCTGGGGAGGAGGGACTCGCCGACCCGGTGCCGCGGGCCGGGTTCCCGTTCGAGCAGCGCGACCCGGTGGCCCTGCATGGCGAGGTATGTCGCAGCCGTCGTCCCGGCGGGCCCGCCGCCGATCACGAGGGCGTCGAGGTCGGCGGGAAGGTCAGCGGCGCGGGAAGCGGTAGGCATGACTGCGGTACCCCAGGTAGTTCATGTCCTTGATCAATACCTGCTTTAGACCTGCACTCGCAAAGAGTGCATGCCATTGACCATCAGTCAGGATGCGTCCGTTCCCGATGAGGTGATGGATGAGTACGTTGGATTGGGCGTACAACCATCCACTTCGGGGAGTATGCGGGCGGGACTCGTCGGGCAGTCTGGGTTGCTCCGCGGCGACCACGTACCAGCCGGGAAGCCGCTTCCCCAGCGCACGAAGCAGCGCTACGAGCCGTTCCTGCCCAGCGGAGAGGATTTCATGGAAGTGGACGCTGTACAGGACACCGGGTCCTTCCTCTGCGAGTCGGTCCGACCAGGAGGGGTCGAAGAAGTCGTGGGAGATCCATGAGATCGGGTCGGCGCCGGCACCGGCACGCCGGACCTCGGCGGCGGCGAGTGCGACGGGGTCGCGGTCCAGCCCATGCAGCCGCATCCCCAGCCCGGACAGGTGCTCGAGCAGGCCCGTGGTCACGCCGATCTCCACGGCCTGCTGCACGCCCAGTGACTGGATCACCTCGCGCAGCGCGGGCGCCATGCGCGCGCACACCGTGTAGAGCGCGGTCGCGGCTTCTTCGCCGGCTCGCGTCACACCCTCTCCGTAGGGTGTGGAGCCGTCCAGCATGCCTCCGAGCGCCGCCCAGACCGGTCCATAGGCGCCCACGCGCACATCGAAGAAGTTGACCTGGAGACCGTTCGGCGTGTCCCGTCCGAAGCGCGCGAGCACGGCCCGACCAAAGTCCGTCAAGCCGAAGGCGCCCTCCGGGTCCTGCACGAGGAGCATGTCGACACCCGCGATGTATTCGAGACATGCGCGGAGGGGTCGCGCGTCGAGGCGGAGTTCTTCTGCGAGCGCGGCCACGGTCTGGGGGCCCCGCGCCAGCGAGCGGAACACCCCAGCCCGGCCCAGGTGGAAGAGCATCTGTGCCTCCACGTAGGCGGTCGCCTTGTCATGAAACCAGGTCTGGGGGTCCATGGCCGCATTCTACCGGTCGTCCCCGGTCGCCGGTGTCGGTGCCGGGCTGTCGGAGCGGATAGGGAGCGCGCCCGCGACCCCAAGGGATGGACCGATGGTGGATCTGCTGACCCTCGACAATCTATTCACGCTCGCGATGCTGGTGTTTCTCCAGGCCGTTCTCGGGTTCGACAACCTGCTCTACATCTCGATCGAGTCCAAGAGGGTCGAGCCTGCGAGACAGGGGTTCGTCCGCAAGGTGGGGATCGGACTGGCCATCGTGCTGCGGATCATGCTGCTGTTCGTGGTGGTTCATGCCATCGGTGCCTTCCAGGAGCCATTCGCTGCGCCCCGGGTCGGCGCGTTGTTCAGCGCCGAGGTCAACGTCCACTCGCTCATCGTGCTCGCCGGTGGTGCCTTCATCATGTACACGGCCGTCAAGGAGATCTTCCACATGCTCTCCATGGAGCAGCTCGATGCGGATGTCGAGCGGGAACCCCAGCGCTCCGTCGCGGCCGCCATCGCGTGGATCGTGGCGATGAACCTGGTCTTCTCCTTTGATTCCATCCTCAGTGCCATCGCCTTGACGGACGTCTTCGCCGTGATGGCCGTGGCCATCATCGCCAGTGGGGTGATGATGATGGTGCTGGCGGACCGGGTGAGCGAGTTCCTCGAGAAGAACAGGATGTACGAGGTGTTGGGGCTCTTCATCCTCCTGCTCGTTGGCGTCATGCTGGTGAGCGAGGGGGGGCATCTCGCCCATGTCCACCTCGGCGGTCACGCCGTGGAGCCCATGGCGAAGAGCACCTTCTACTTCGTCCTCATCGTTCTCGTGATCGTGGATGTCGCCCAGGGCCGCTACCAGAAGAAGCTGTCGCTCGAGCGGGCGCGGATGATGCGTCCCGCGCCGGAGAGGGACACGCCGTCAGCGGGCTGATGGCGGGGTTCCGCGGGGTTCGGGGGCGCGGCTGGCGGCCCGCAGCGTGCCGCCGTGCCGGGCCACGTGTGAGGCTGCGCGCCGCACCGCGGTCTCGATGGCGGCCTCGATGCGGTTCCAGAGCGTCGGGTCGTCGAGCTGTCCGCCGGCGGCGAGCTGTCGCGTGGTCATGGCGGCCGCGGCGGAGTTCGCGAGAATGTCTGGAAGCACCACGACACCGCGCTGCGCGAGCACTTCTCGGGCATCAGGGGTCAGACCGAAGTTCGCGCCTTCGACCACCAGGCGGGCCTGGATCCGCTCGGCGTCCGCAGCTCCCACGCTGTGGGATCGTGCGGCCAGCACGAGCACGTCACACGCTGCATGGAGCGTGGATTCCCGCGGGGCCGCGACCGCGCGGGCGACGGAGCCCGGCCCGCCGCCCGCGACCGCCGCGGACAGGCGGTCCCACGTGGCCCCCTGCGGAAACATCCAGGCACCTGCTGCGTCGCTGATGGATACGATGGTGGCGCCCAGCTCTGCGAGCCGCCGGGCGCTCCCCAGACCGACGACGCCACATCCCTGGACCGCGACCCGCGCTCCGGTCAGCGCTCTGCCGCCGATCAGCGCCCGGGTCGCCCAGGCCACGCCCTGCCCCGTCATGGCCGCGCGGTACCCCGGAAGGTCTCGGATCCGGTCGGGGCAGGCGGGGAATCCCTTCTGGATCAGATGGAGCTGCGGTCGACCGATCGCTGCATAGATGGCGTCCAACATGGCGTTGGTGGCGCCGAGGTCCCGTCCGATGATCGCACAGGTCGAGAGTGGCTCGCGGAGGCCCGCGGCGAAGACCGCCAGCTTGCGTGGCAGGTCGGGATCACGGGGGTCGACCGCGAGACCGGCCTTTGCGCCGCCGGTGGGCATTCCGTGTGCTGCCAGCTTCCAGGTCATGCATCGGGCCAGCTCTTCGACCTCCGCCCGGGTGACGTCCGGGGAGAATCGTGTGCCTCCGAAGGCGAGCCCCCCCTGCAGGCTGTCCACGACAAGCCAGCCACGGACCCCGGCCCGTTCGACCGTCCAGGTCTGGATCATGGCAGCACGCCGATCGCGTCCAGCAGGTCTCGGAGCTGGCGGGGACCCGGAGCGAGGGGATGCGCGATGAGCGGGCGCAGCGCGCCATACGGCACCGCGTCTGCGCCGTTCTCCATGAAGGCGCGGAGCGAGGGCGGCGAGGACGGCATCGAGCGAAGGAATGACGGTGTGAACGCCACGTAGTCGCGCACCCTCCACGTCCGGCCTGCGACGCGGAGCCCCTCATCCCCAACGTAGACGAAACGCAGCGGGAGGTCCGTTCGATTGATCGTCTGGTCGACCGGTCGGTCCGCCGCGCCGATGTGGACCGCTCGGAGGCGCCGGCCCCAGTGTGCCTGACATCGTCCCAGCCGGTGCAGGACAAGGTGCCGGTAGAGGCCGTGACCCCTTGCCCGCGGCGCGACGTAGGCACGCGCGAGCACGGGGAAGCCCTCGTGGGGGAAGTCGGCCCGGACGCGGTCGGACAGTGTGGCAACCGCGAGCGGTCGCTCGCCATCGGGACCGGCGGCGACGTAGAGCCAGACCGTGGTCGGCCGCATGGCCTGTTCTCGCTGGAGGAGTCGGGCGGCGCGTTCGGCCGGTGGGTGCGCGGCGTCCCGATGCAGCGAGGTCCGCCACGAATGCCCGCAGTCCTCATCGGCGAGGTCCCGCAGCAGCGGAACGAGCCGCGCCGGGTCCGGATCCGGCACGGCCCGAACGGAGGTCGCCCCCAGGACCTCGAGGAGGGCGGAGGGCAGGGGGAGCTCCGTCACGCGTGCGGCTGGCATGCGCGGGGGGCTAACCGCTCATGCCAGCCGCCGAGAGGACCGCTCAGTTGACGCCGATGGGGCGGAGTTCGGTCTCGACCTCGAACTCCTCCTGATGCTCCCCGTCATCGAACGCGACATGCATGTAGGTGATGGCGGAGAGATTCGGGTCGATCCGCAGGTCGATGAGCGTGTCGTCG
>JAYYRS010000192.1:0-2590 GCA_036126975.1 Myxococcota bacterium | reverse complement strand
CGGCACGGAGTGCCGCATGCAGTCGGTGTGGGCTCTGGAACCGATGCCCTGATGCTTGCGCTCCAGGCGGTCGGCGTTCGTCCTGGCGATGAAGTCATCGTGCCGGGGGTCAGCTTCTATTCGACCGCAGGGGCCGTCCGGGCCCTGGGCGCGAAACCAGTGGTCGTCGATGTCCTCCCCGGTCGCCCGTTGCTCGACCCCGCCGCCGCTGCGGCGGCAGTCGGACCCCGGACGAGGGCGATCGTCCCGGTCCACCTGTACGGCGACCTCGCGCCCCTCCCCGTCGTGTCGGTACCGGTGGTGGAGGACGGGGCGCAGGCGGTGGGTCGGGAACCGGCCGGTGCGTTGATGACCCTCAGCTTCTACCCAACCAAGGTGCTGGGCGCTGCGGGAGACGGGGGTGCAGTGCTCGCGCGCGACGCCGAGTTGGCAGACCGCATACGGGCTCTCGGCTTCCACGGGCGGACCGGGGATGGTCGCTTCCACGCCGTTTCGGGTGCCGCGCCCCGCAACTGCCGCCTCGATGCCGTGCAGGCCGCCTGGCTCCATCAGATGCTCGCCGACGTGCCGCGGCGGGTCGCGCGGCGTCGCGAGATCGCGGCGAGATACGACGCCCAGCTGGGTCTGCCGCGCGTCCCGAGGGATGCGAAGAGTCCCGTGAGCGTCTATGCCGTCCGCCACCCGGGCCGAGCCGTGCTCGCTGCCGGGCTCGCGCGACATGGCATCGAGACGCGTGTGTACTATCCTCGGGCCCTGGGCGCCGAGCCGGCCCTTGCGGACCTCCCGCAGCCAGCCACGCCGAACGCGGACCGCTTCTGCGCGGAGACCCTCGCCCTGCCCTGTCATGCAGGTATGACGGAGAACGACGTGGAGCGGGTGATCCAGGCAGTGCAGGCGGAATCGTGAGTCTGGACGGGCTGACCACCTTCTTCGGCATCTTCGCCGCCGTCTTCGGCCTGCTGGTCGGGAGCTTCCTCAACGTGTGCATCGCGCGCATGCCGGAGGATCGCTCCGTTGTCTCGCCGCCCAGTCACTGTCCGGCGTGCGGTCATCGCATCCGCTGGTACGACAACGTCCCGGTGGTCAGCTGGTTGGTCCTCCGCGCACGGTGTCGGGACTGTGGCACCCCGATCTCGAGCCTGTACCCGACGATCGAGCTGCTCACCGGGTGTGTGGGCTGGTTGATCTACCGGCGGGTCGTCACCGGACCCCAGGATCTCGACCTCGCCCACGGCGTGGCCTTCGTGGTGTACCTGCTGTTCGCAGCCATGCTGATTGCACAGACCTTCATCGACGTCCGGCACTACATCATTCCCGATGAACTCTCCATCTATGCGGCGCCCTTCGGTATCGGCGCGTGCGCCTTGCTCGGCTGGCTTGGCTACGGCGGTGCGCCGACCTGGAAACAGTCCGTGATGGGCGCCATGCTCGGTGCAGGCATTCTCGGCTTCGTCATGGTCGCATTCTGGCTGATTCGGCGGAAGGAGGGCATGGGCCTGGGAGATGTGAAGCTCCTTGCGATGATCGGCGCATTCCTGGGCGCTGTGCCGGCCGTGCCGTTCGTCCTGTTCGTGTCGGCTGCGGCCGGCTCTCTCGTTGGCGTCCCCATGGCGCTGCTGCGCCGTCGTGGCATGGGTGCGGCGCTGCCGTTCGGACCGTTCCTTGCGCTGGGTGCCCTCGCGTGGGTCCTTCATGGCCCCGAGGCGATCGAGCGGTGGTTCCCGGGAGTGCACTACATGCTTCAGCTGTGACGCCGCGGCCCGACAGACGCCATGCTGCGTTTCTGAACCCCCGGGTTTCGGGGCGGCGGGACGGACCGCCCATCCCACGCCTGCGGAGCGCTGATAGTGTGGAGGCATGTGGATCCTGCTCCTGGCGCTGGCGTGCGGGACCGGACCGGCGGTGCCGGCGGATGCCAGCCGACCGGATGCCGGTCCCTCCGCTTCCGACGCGCGCCGCTCGCTGGCCGGGCTCAAGGCGGGACCGGCGGCGGCGGCAGTCCAGCAGGAGGCATTGGCCGAGCAGTTTGGGGCTGCCTTTGCCTATGGCGAGGGCGCGGGGATGGGGCAGGACCTCGCAGAACTGCTCCTCCGCGCCAATGCGCTTCCGGTCGGACTGCGCGACCCCTTCATCGATGGCGCTGCCCACACGTGGTCGCCTCCGGCCGAAGTTCCGTTGTCCGTGGTGGCGGACAAGATCAACCGAGAGGTGCCGCCGCCATGGCGGTCGGCGTTCCACACTGGCGTGCTCATGTCGTGGTCGATCGCCCATGGTGCGGACCCAGCGGCCGTGGTCCCCCGGTCCGAAGAATACGGTCTGCTGCTGGGCGAGCGACCGCTCGACGGTGTGCGCATCGCGTTGCAGCGCGTCCACGGGGGAGACCTTGCTGCCGCCGTCGCCCTGGCCGCGCAGTACCCTGTCGACTACCAGCCTGCGCTGTTTGAAGAGCTCGGCTGGCGGTCAGGAGACGACGGAGCGGACGTGTGTGGGATCGCGGAGCGCGTGCCGTCGGCACAGCGCTGTGCCTTCGTGCATGGTGCGGTCCGGGGCCTGACGCTTCGGACGGACTGGGCCATCCAAACCGCGTCGG
>JAYYRS010000191.1:0-15054 GCA_036126975.1 Myxococcota bacterium | reverse complement strand
CTGGCGACCTTCGCGGAGTTCGAGCGGGACCTGGCCTGGGAGCGAATCATCGCGGGCGTGCGGCGCGCCCAGGCCGCCGGGAAGCCCATCGGACGCCCCAAGGTGGAGATGGACCTCCGGCCAGCGCTGGCGATGCTCAAGGAGGGCCACGGGCTGACGACCACGGCGAAGTCGCTCGGTGTGGCCCGCTCGACGCTGCGCCGACGGCTGATGGAGGCGGGCGAGTGGACGCCGGGTGCGCCCCTCATCGCGGCGTAGCCGTGGCGTGGGTCGCGGTCAGGGCCATCATCACGAGGGTGTGGCCGGCGGGCGCGGAGATCGCAGCGCGGAACGCTTTCGGGGTGTTCGCCGGGTACGCCGCCACCTCACGATCGACCGCCACCCACTGCTCCGGGGAGAGCAGCACACCGGGCGGCGACGTCGGGAGCCAGACCGGCGTCCGGCGAGGCCATCGATCCGTGGTGAACACTGCACTGAAGGTCAGCGGGCGGCCGTTCTCCCTGGGGGTTGCGGCAGGCGGGGCCAAGGGCAGAATGCCACGACAAGCGGTCCGCCCCGGAGCGGGCTGGCCCTTTGAGGAGTCACCTCGGGCGACACCGAGGGTGCGACGGGTCAGTAGCGCGTGTCCCAGAGCCGAAGCCGGACGCCCCGGAGATAGCTGCCATCAAGCCGGAGGTTGTTCAGAATCGCCTCAAGCTCTCCGTTGTCCAGCCACACGCCGTGGTCCCGGCACCAGTCGATCTCCACGTTCTTGTACAGTTCATGCTCCATGGTCTTGGAGCAGTGCGGACAAAGCAGAGCGCGACCGGTGTTCCGTTTCGGGGACGCCTCGGAGCGGAAGAGATCTGCCCAGACGAACTCGCCCTCCGCATGCCGCGCCGCTTCGGTGATGAGCATCAGCTCCTTGCGGTCCAGCCAGATTCCGTGTTCCGGGCAAACGTCGATCGTGACCCCGCTGCGGGTCTCGGTCGTCATCTCGGCTGAACAGATTGGGCAAGCAGGCATGGGATCTCCCTCGGTCGCCCGGAGGGTATCCCGTCCCGGTCGGTCGCGGCATCCATGCGCCGGCCGCCGGGGTGGAACCCAGGCGACCCACCCCCGCTACGCGTTCAAATCGGTCGTGTGCGCGCGTCTGCAGTCGCTGCAGGTCGTCGAGCGGAAGTGGTCGGCCATGCCGTCGGCGGCTCATCTTGTCGTCGTCTTCGTCGAAGACGAAACCGGTGGAGCAGAGGGTCCACGTCATCCGCCGCACCGACCGCCCCATGACAGCGCGGCCCACCCGGATGGCCGCGGCAGCGATGGGTCGGGTCATGCCGCCGCGGCCCGAGCGAGCTGCGCCTACGCGGGCGCACCGACGTCGGAGGAGCTCACGACTGCTGGCGGGGCGACCCCCGGATCGCCGTGGGGCGCGGGAGTGCTGGCCGGCGCCACCGCCGTCATGCCCGATGCACGGAACAGGTCGTCCACCTGGTTGAGGAAGGCGATGATGGGCTCCCGAAGCCCCCGTGCGCCCGCCCGGTGGTGCCACTGGTCATACCGGATCCAGACGCTCTGCGGTTTCACGGCCACGTGCGAATCTTGGAGACCCGCCTCGTCGCGCCATGCTTGGAGGAGCACATTGGCGGCATCGTCGAGCCCCGTGACCCCCTTCTTCCGCGCGACCTCCTCGGTCGCATTGAGCTTGAACTCCAGGCTCCCGCTTCGGGCGAGGAGCACGAGGAGCTTCGTGTAGCCCTGGCTCCCGGTCTTCGCGAACACCCTGAATTCCTCGGGCTTCTTGGATTCAGCGAACAGATGCGTGAGCTCGCGGCTCTTGATGGTGTGCACAATCAGGCTGGACAGCGCCGCGAACCCATCGCCTGCCTTCGGATGCTGCTTGACACAGGCCTGCTGGAAGGCCGCAACGCCCCGCGGCTCCGAGCGACTCGCGCCCATCCGGCCGAGCCGTTCCGACCACCGCTGCAGGGGCAGCAGCTCGTCCTTTGTCAGGCGGGTGTCCACGTGGGTGTTGTTGAGGAGTTCGTACCAGGAGCGACAGAATCGCTCCAGCCGCTGGATCTCGGGGTGCTCGCGCTCGCCGCCGGCATCCCCATAGATCTGCAGAAGCACCTCGATGAGGGTCTCGTCCTCGAGATCGTTGGCATACTCCTCGGAGGAGACATGGTCCGGCCACCACTGCGCGAGCGTGCGGAGCCGCCGCTCGAACACGGTCATCTGGACTGGCTCCGATCCCCCAACCTCCAGCTTGAACTCACTCTGGACGTCCTCGAGCAGATGTGGCGCAAAGTCCGGCCAGCGCTGCTGCAAGGCGACCAGCGGGAACAGGGTCAGGAGCCAACGCTTGGTCTGCTGCGTCGCTGCCGGCTTGAGAGACCATTGCGCCAGGGCGGTCTTGTCGCCTTTCGGCGACTTGCGGGCCCCTGAATGCGCGAATGCTGCATCCACGCAGCAGGTGAGATCGACCACATTCAGGTACCGCTTGAATGCCCGTGGGTTGGTCCCCAGCGCGCCCTCGACGGTCTCGGAGAGGCTCTTGAACCAGTTCACGTTGTCGCTACCGCTGGTCGCCCGATTGAGGAACTGGTCCACCAGCTGTTCGTCGGGTGAGCGGCCTTGCTTCCGATTGCCGGTTCCGAGGCCTTCGTTCTCTGCCAGCAGCTTCTTTTCCACGTACTGCCTGAACAGGGACTCGATGGAGTACGAGGCCGTCGGCATGTGGAACGGCACCTGGAAGATCTTGTGGAAGAAGGCATCGATCTTCTCGCGGGCCTTGTGATCGCCTCTGGATGCATCGAGCCCCATCAGCTCGGAGACGCCTTCCCGGACCACGTCATAGTCGCAGGCCACCACGAAGATGCACCGGGGCACGTCCATGAAGTTCTTCAGGACCTCGAGCAGCCGAACCGCCCGCGCAGGGGGGATGCGGTCGAGATCGTCGATGAAGACGATGAGCTTGTTCTTCTCCGACTTTGTCAGCGCGTGGTCCACGAGATCCGCGAAGTTCTTGCGCATGTCTGCCGAAGCCGACGAGCCTCCCGTCGGCAACGCCCCGACCAGCGTCCCGCCGTCGATGACGCCGCCAGTGGCGGTGGATACCGCACCCGCCGCGACCGCTGGAGCCGCCTGCTGCAGGAACGCCTTCATGTTCTGCACGTACCGGTAGCTCCGGTCGTCCTCCTTGAGTTTCGACAGCAGCTGACCCGCGAGATCACGCATGAGCAGGAGACCGAGTTGGTCGGAGTGCCCGACCGCGCCGTATTGCCATGTCTCGAACCAGAACGTCATGACACTGGACTGATGGGAGGAGACCGCCTTCTGTGGACCGTCCCCATCCCCCGGCGGAGAGAGCCGTTTCTGGATCAGCCGCATCATGCTCGTCTTTCCAGAGCCCCACTCCCCCTGGATTCCCACCGTCATGGGGGTCTCGCAGGTGCAGATGAAATGCTCCAGGCCCCGTGCATAGGGCGCGATCTCGAGCGCATCGACCGAGTCATCACTCAGCGGAGTGTCCTTGCGACCGACCTGCGTCAGGCTCTTGAAACCAAACACCTCTTCGCTCACGGGTGGGGTGGATGAAAGGCGGAGCCGAAGCAATGCCGGCACCTGCGTTCCTCATGGGCGGGCGAAAATGTACTACGGAGGCCCCTGCTGCCGCACGCCCTGGCCGGACCGGGTCCATGCCCACGGTGGTGTCGCTTCGCAGGAAGGCGCGGTGGTCACCGAACATCCGGCCCACACCGCCACGCGGCCCGAACTCCGCCTCCTCCCGGCCATCTGGAACCCCACTGCCCACCGAGCACGAAGCCGACGACGGCGACCACGGGCTGGCGCTCCGGACCCGGTGGCCCAGTTGCGGGCACGTTCCCAAGACCACACGGGGCGCGGACGCCGCACAGGGCGTACCATTCGCGGGGGACGTGCGGAATACCCGGCTTCATCACCGAGGTCTGCAGGGAATACGACGGACGGAAAGGAGACCATCATGAGCAGCAAGTTCTGGAACGGCGCCTACACCTCTGGCTCGCCAGACGCCCGCTACGAAGACGGGAAGGTCTGGAGCGGCGGCTACAGCTCCGGCTCGCCAGACGCCCGGTACGAGAAGGGCCGGATCTGGAGCGGCGCCTACACGTCGGGCTCGCCCGATGGCCGCTACGAGAACGGCAAGATCTGGAGCGGTGCCTACACGTCGGGCTCGCCCGACGGCCGCTACGAGAACGGCAAGGTCTGGGTGGGTGCGTACACATCCGGGTCTCCCGACGGTCGCTCCCAGGGTCCGGACTCCGGCGGCGCGGCCGCGGCATGGCTCAAGCTGATTGGGTGAGGCCGACGGCCTCTGGGCGTACGTCGGCGCGCCGGCGGCGCCCGCCGAGAACACCGACCTCGAACGGGACGAGCCCCGAGACGCGATGCTGGGGTCGGCAGATGCCCCACCCGCAGCCTCCACCAACCATACGAAGCCGCCCGGCAGCCGCTGGGTCGGTCCCCACTCATTGGCGCGAGCAGCGGTCGGGAGCCGCAGCACCGCGTCGAACCATCGCCCCCGCCACGGCGTCCGGCCCCGGAAGGATTCGGTGGGGCGCGCGTTGCGAAGGGGTCCCGCCCTGGGAGCTCCCGCGGCACCCACCGCTGCGGCTCCAGGACAGCCGGCACCCGGGCAGCGCAGGGTGCGGGCGGCGATGGCGCCGTTCCCGTCGCCCCCGCGCCCTGGCCAGCGCGGCTTCGCACCGTCCCGCGCCTACGTCGCATGCACCGGGGGCCCCGCCCCCCGTGCCGCGAGCGCCTCCGCCAGGAGCGGCAACACGCCCGAGGGTGGGCAAGGCCCGGAGATCTTCACCGGATACCGGCCCCCGTCCGCTTGGATGCGTCCACCCGCAAGCCGCAGCCCGCTGCGGTGGACCAGCTGCTCTTCCTGGAACGCACCCAGGTGCCATCCCGGGGTGAGTTGGAGCGGTCGGGGCGGGCTGCCACCCACCGATACCCCACCGTAGGTTCGTTGGACCGATACATCCGAAGGCGGGACCACCGCAAGGGTCCGCGCCTCTCCTGCCTGGGTACGGAACCGACCGGTGTTCGGATCGTAGACGGCCAGAAGCTCGGGCAGGGGACGGGCATCCGCAGCCAGGAGATGGAAGTGCACCGCGGGGACCCGCGCTCCCAGCGCAACCAGCGCATCGGCCAGGGATAGCGGACTGAGAGGCGGCGGGTGACGACTCCTCCATGGACCCTGCCCTCCCAGGAACCGGGTCGGAGACTGTCGGATCTCCCGCAGGGTGCCGGCCCCATCCACGCCCGTGCATCGCCCGGCACCGGACAGGGCGGAACCAGCACCATCGAAGATGTAGACCGGCCCGTGGTCCTGCGTATTCGCAACCAGCGATCCCGCCGCCCAGGCGCCCGCGAGGGCACCAAGTGACAGGCTTCCGCCCCCCATCCAGAGCACCCGGAGCCCCATGGCGGGAGACCGGACGCCCGCCAGCGCAGGCGTCCGGCAGATGGATGCCGCACATCGCAGCACGCGCTCCGCGTGGACCTGCAGAAGCCGGCGCTCCATCGCCATCACGTCCTTGCCCAGGTGCTGGATGCGGACCTCGATGTCCTCGGCTCGGAAGAGACGTGCACGAAATTCGCCGGGGGTTTCCTCCATCAGTCCGTAGTACTTGTCCTCATCCAGCAGCGGACCCGGAATGCCTGCCTCCCGGTCTGCAATGCGGCGCGCACCCTGGGAGAGGGTGCGGTACCCGAGCGCGGTCGCGACCGCGGACCGCTTGAGACCCAGCGCTTCGCGACGCGCCCGCAGGCGGGCGCCGACCTCCCGCCGGAGGGCCAAAGGGGTGTGCTCGAAGATGTCGGTCATGGCAAGCCTCTCGACGCGGGTTGAATGACGCCGAGACGCTGGCGGCCGGCTCCGACAGGAATCGCCGCCCGGCACATCTCGGACAGCCGATGCAATCGTGCGGGGCAGAGCACTGCATCACTCTCGAACAACAGGCGCGTCGCCCACGCACGCTCTGCTGACCGGATGTCGTGTCGCTCGGATTGCAGGCGGATGAGTTCGCAGGTGAGGTCGTCTGCATTCATGATTCCACCCAGGTTGGGACTGGCTGCCGGGCCGCCCGAGGCAGGACCGACACGCGCGCTTCTGCGCAGCAGACGACACAAGGAAACAAGTCGCTTCCGTTGCATTGGTCAGCACCGTTCCTGCATCGCTCAAGGACGCAGCAATTCGTTTGCCCAGAGAAGCGACAAACGCTCCTCTGTGCACCAATCCGCCCATGCAGTGGCGATGCCGCCGCACTGCGAGTTCCGATGTCGACACGCCCATGAGCCCATCGTTACCGACCTGTGGTGTTCAGCTTCCCCGCAGCTGACGGGCGGACCGGTTTTAGCTCTCCCGAGGCAATCCGGCACAAATCTCGCTTACGTTGCAAGCGTAAACGCGTGACGTATGGATGTCAAGGGGAGACCGAACACATGGTCCAACGGGCGGACAAGGGGCCGGTCAAACCGGGGCGGGCGACTCCGTCGCCACCCGCCCTCGGCCCACACTCGCTACTCGTTCAGGTAGATCGTGTGCGTGCTGCCGCAGTAGCTGCAGGTCGTCGAGCGGATGTAGTCCGCGAGGCCGTCGGCGTTGAAGTCACCCACGCTGCCGCCGCCCACCAGACCGTCCGTGTGGACGCACGCGTCGAACGAACCGGCGCCGTCCGACTTCAACGACAGCAGCGCCGTGGATCCCGTGGCGGCCAGCGTGCAGGGCACCAGGATGTCCGGATCTCCGTCCCGATCCAGGTCATAGACCGACGGCGCGGACACGGACGAACACAGCGAGGTATCGAGCGTCGTCGTGCTGGAGATGTTTCCGCTGGCGTCGAACCGGTGCAGCACCACGGCGCTGCTGCTGGGCCGCTGGACCAGCTCGCCATGCCCGTCCCCGTCCACGTCGATCGCACGGATGTTCCCGCGGGTCGTCAGGATGCAGCTTGCACCGCTGAAGTTGCCGCTGCCATCACCGAACCGCACGGCCGTGCAGCCCGCCGAGCGGAGCGTCACGAACAAATCGAGGTTGCCGTCGTTGTCTGCGTCGAGGAGGGCGATGTCCTGCGGGAAGCTCCCCTGGGAGAAAAACCGGGTGGAGGAGAAGGTGCCGGCCCCGGTCCCGGAGAGGACGCCGATGCGGCTGTAGTCCTGGTTCGAGATCACCAGGTCCAGGTCGCCATCGTTGTCGACATCGCCAAAGTCGAAGCCGCCGCCGCTCCGTCCCACGTGGTAGTCCGAGAAGCCGGTGTAGGTCCCCGAGCCGTCCCCCATGTAGAAGTCGATGTTCTGATCCAGCTGGTTGTTGAAGGCGAGGTCATCGTGGCCATCGCCGTTGATGTCGTAGACCCGGTAGCCCTGCGTCTCGCGACCACCGACCAGCGTGGAGCTGCTCCACGACCCGCCGACTTCGCATGTGTCCGCCTCGACGCGCACGGCATCGCTGGCGGTGCCGCCGTCGTCATCCCCGTCAGTGGGGGTGGCGGTGCACTCCCACACCTCTCCAGCTCGGGTGTCCAGTCCGTCCGCGGTGTCATCCGCCCAGGTCGTGGTGAGCGCGCTGCTGTAGGCCACTGCGTCGACCGTCCAGCCCATGCGGTACGTGACGGTGTCGCCGTCGGCATCGGTGCTCGCGGTGGTGACCGCGCAGTAGAGGTCCTCACCTTCGACCGGGTCGGCCGGGTCGATGGCCACCACCGGCGCCGCGGGGGGCGTGTTCGCGACCGTCCGTGTGGGGCTCGCCGCGTCGGTGGTGTCATCGCCGTCATCCGCGGTGACCGTGACGCGCACATCCTGGCCCTTGTCGAACCAGGTGGTGCCATCGAGCGTGTTGTCGCTGCCGGTCTGCACGCTCACGCCATCGACCATCCAGTCATACGAGAGGCCGACGCTGTCTCCGTCATCATCTGATGTGGTCACATTCGCCGTGATGGTGTCGTTGGTGTAGGCGATGGCAGGCGTGAGTGAGGGTGTGCTCACGGTGGGCGGCGTGTTCCCGATGGTGGTGCTCGCGACCGCGGACGCCGTTCCGCCCTTCGCGTCGTCGGCGGTGGCCGTACAGGTGACGAGCTGGTCCTTTTGGAACACCCCCGCGAGGCGACTGGCGGTGGCCGTGGTGCCGGAGGCGGTCTCAGCCACCCCGTCGACGGTCCAGCTGTAGGAGACGACGACGCTGTCTCCATCTTCGTCCGCGGTGGTGGCGGTGCATTCCAGGGTGTCGCTGCGCGTCGCGCCGGAAGACGGCGACAGGGCCACCGCCACGCTGGGGTCACGGTTCGAGACCGTGAGGTCCGCACCCGCATTCGTGGTGCCCCCGTCTGGGTCGGTGGCGGTGGCGGTGCAGGTCACGGTCTCGAGGCTGGTGACCGCGGTGGCCGACAGGTCGACGCTGCTGCCGGTTCCCAGGCTGCCCGCGGCGCTGGCGGTCCATGCATAGGAGACCGCGGGCAGGTCGCCGTCCGCGTCGGTGGCGGTCGCCGCGCACATGAGCGTGTCATCATTGTGGGCCGACGCCGGGCTGATGCTGACGCCCGCCAGGACCGGGTCGGTGTTCTGCACCGTGGCGGCGGCCGTATCCGAGGCGCTTTCGCCGCCGGCATCGGTCGCGGTGGCGGTACAGGTGATGACGTCTCCGGGGTCGTCCGTGTCCAGCACGGTGTAGGTCTCGCCCACCGATCCGTCAGACCAGCGGTACGCAATGGTCGGGTCTGCCCCGTCTACATCGGAGGCCGTGGCCGCACAGGTCAGCACGTCGCCCACACGGGCCTCGGCCGGCGTGACGGTCACGCCATCCACCGTCGGGGCGGTGTTGGCGACCGCCGCGTCCGCCGTGATGGTGGTCTCGGCCCCATGGTCGTCGGTGGCCGTCACCACGCAGGTGAGCACCGAACCGACGGCATGGGGGGCGGCGATGGTGTCGCCCTCCGCATCTGCCGCGCCATCGCGCTGCCAGGCCTGGGTGAGCTGGACGCCATCCGCGTCAGGGTCGCTGGCTCCCGTGACGGTGCAGGTGACGTCGTCCTGGGACGACGGCGACGCAGGGGAGAGAACGAGCGTGCCCGCATCCGGCGCGCGGTTGGCGACCGTCACCCCCACGCTGTCGGTGGCCTCGCCCCCGTCGGCGTCGGTGGCCAGGACGGTGCAGCCCAGGGCATCGCCCGGGGTGGCGAGGTCCGGAGTGAGCGTGAGTCGGGCGTCGCTGCCCAGCGTGTCGCCCGTGGTCTCGTTCCGCCACGCGTAGGTGACCGCCACGCTGCGGTCGTCGGGGTCGGTGGCGGTGGCCGTGCAGGTGAGCGTGCTGTCGTTGTAGACGAGTCCGTCGTCGGTGTCCGCCGTGATGCCGACCGCTGCAAGCGCGGGGTCCTCGTTCCCCAGCTGCACAGCGGCGCTGCCCTCCGCGGTGGCGCCATCGGGATCCGAGACGACCGCGGTACAGACCACCACGTCGTCGGGTTCCACCATCTCGGGGGACAGCACCAGCGTGTCGCCCTCCCCGAGCGCGGCGCCGTCCGACTCCAGTCGCCAGGTGAGGGACGTCGTCAGCGGGTCGCCGTCGGCGTCGGCTGCCGTGGCAGCGCAGGTCAGGGTCGACCGCGACGTAGCGGGCGCGGGATCCGCAGTGATGTCCACCGCCTCCAGCGTGGGGGGTGTGTTGGCCGCGGGGGTCTTGCCCGGGTCGCAGGCAGCGAGCAGGGCGAGAACGGCGACGAGCGGTCGGATGGCGGTGACGGGCATCAATGGCTACCTTTCGCGGGCCGCACGGGAGGATGGATGCGGCCTGGCGTTGCCGCATCATCCTTGCACGAACGACGGTCCCACGTCCCCGCAGGGTGCCCGCCCGGGGGCGGGTCAGTCTGCTCCCTGCGGGACGAACACCCCCCCCTCGAGCACATGCCGCGTCTGGGTCGTCGACCCGCTGCTCGCATCGTCATCGTTGCTGACGGTCCGCGTCAGCTCCACCGTGCGGTGGGCGGGATCGAACATCGCGACCGTCTCCGACGAGACGGGTGAATCACTCCACTCGCCGGGATGAACCAGCGCACGCTTCAGCTGGCCGTCAACGAGGCTGCCGTAGGCGAACCACGTTCCGGAACCGCAGTACTCTCCGGCTTCCCAGCGGACGACCACCAGGGGAATCCCGGTCTCGGCCGCCGACGTGACGTGGACCGCGGCCGTCTTCTGGACCCCATTCATGTCCTCCTGCCGCCCCAGATCCAGGCTCATGGACCGGCCCGACGCGTCGGTGACGTCGACCCGAACGTGACCGTCATCCTGGAAGCGCACACCGATGCGATCGGGCCGGGCGTCGCCGTCGAGGTCAGCACGGAACGACGCAGCCCGGCTGCCACGGGAGAGGGAGATCGTCTTCGCCGCACGGGGCATGGCGAAGGGGATCCCGTCTGCCGAGGCGGACGGTGTCGTCTCCGCGCCGGAGACCGCTGGCGTACCTGCGAGGCCAACCCCGGGACCCAGGCTGACGATGCCGACGGCGACCCGCCCCAGATGGCGTGCCATGGCGGCGAGGGTGGATGGTGCTGGCATGCGGGGCCTCCTGGTTCGAGGGTCCGGCCGCTCAACCCCCATCCTGCCAGATTCCGTCCAGGTGGGTCCCTGCGCAGGCGGATTCCGTCGACGCCGCGTCCGGCTCAGGGATGGACCGCCGACCGCTCCGGCTCGTAGTAGAAGTAGCCCACCGCCGACCGTCCGTCGTAGTTGTCCGTCAGCCAGAAATGGATCCGGGAGCCGACCACCTGGGCGCCCACCGCGGTCATCTCTCCGGGCTCGGTCCGATTCAGCGGGATGGGGTTGGCCGGGTCCTTGGTCCAGGTCACGCCGCCGTCGACGGAGGTGGCCAGGTTCAGCGACATCACGGACCCCGAGATGACACCTTCGATGAACGGGTCCTCGGTCCAGCGCTCGAATCCCAGGTAGAACATGTAGAGCACGTCGTCGAGCTCCACGACCGCCGCCGACGCGATGCCGCCCGCATCGTAGGTCCCCTGCTCCCCCCGCAGGACCGGATGGTTGTCGTTCATCAGCCAGTTGTCGACCGACAAGGCATCCATGCTGTAGACGTGGCACGCCGGGTAGTAGTCGATGCCGACCGACGCCGACCCGTATGCCAGCACGTCGGCCTCGAACTGCTCCCATGCCATCGAATCCAGCACGTCCAGCGCGGACTTCGCGCCGATGTATCCCTTGAACGTGGCGCGTTCGGTCATGGTCATCGTGAGCGGCCAGCACGGGAGCAGCTTGGACCGCGGCGTCACGAACTCGGACCAGCTCACGCCGATCAGGGCGCAGAAGTCCGGACTGCTGGCACGCTCGCTGCAGAAGTAGTCCCAGTAGTCCTGCGTCGGTATCGAGTAGTCCGTAAAGTCGATGACGGGGTTGTAGGGATGCTTCTCCCACACCTCTCCATCCAGCGAGGTCGTCACTCCGATGCCCCACCGGTCGTCATCCACCGTGGCGGGGTCGCCCGTGCTGAAGCCCTGGTAGGTCATCACGTACCGGGCATCGATGGGGTCCCAGACCACCACCTGGTTGGTGAAGGCGTCCTGGTCCCATGCGTCCGCGTCCAGTCCGAAGAGCGGACTCGTGTCGCTGGCCTCCCAGTCCGTCCCGTTGTTCGACACCGCATATTCGATGGCGCCGGCCGACCCGAACCACATCTGGTAGAAGGGGTGCCCCAGGACCTCGGTGACGTGGAACCCGATTGACTCGACGCTCTCGTCCGACTCCCCCGGGAACACCGGGTTGCAGGCGTACTCGCTGATGCGGGTTCCCGGGACGGGCAGGAACTCGCACTCGGTGACGTCCCCCGGGTTGACATCGACGCCCCCGACCAGGTCGTAGTCGGAGCCGCACGCGGCGACCCCAGCCAGCAGCGCAATGCCCAGGCCGGGCCGCGCCGGGCGTCGTCGGCCCTCTGCACGCTCAATCCGCATCGGCCGCTCCCGCTCCGTGATGGTTCTGGCACTCGACGATGGCGAAGGTCTCACACCCCGCCTCGACGATGCACGTCTCGAGGACCTCGATGTCGACATCGGCGTTGACCTGGTCGGCGCACCCGGCCATGCAGGAGTCGACGGTGGGGTAGGCGTCGTAGGCACACGCTCCGATCAGGTGGTCGCACAGCCGCTCACAGGATGCGACCGCCGCATCGGTGGAGGTCTCCGCGCACGACGCCAGCGTCCCGATGAACAGCGCGATGGCTCCGCCCCCCAGCCCCTGATGCATCTCCGACCTCCCGGACGCCGGCGCCCGCGGGCGCATCCCGCCCCTCCAACAATAGCAGAGTCGAGGGGTCGACCAGCAGGGCATTCCGCGCGGTTCGGGGGGCGCGCGGAGCCCCGGACGAGAACCGAATGAAGCCCCGCTGCCGCGGCACCCATCAGAACGCGAGCGAGCCCACGAAAGACAGCATGCCAAGCTTGAGGTCCGCGAAGCCGGGTGATGCGCCGCTGAACGCTCTGGCGTACCGGATGTCGCCGGAGAGGGTCCCGATCGAGATGCCGTAGTCCACTCCGACGTCCGCGATGAAACTGGTCTGCATGGAACCCGTCTCCGTGGCCTCACCATTTACCGTCGCCGCCACGGGGAAGGACAGCATTACGCCTGCCCCCACGCTCGGCGCGATGGGTCCCAGGGGAGGAAGCCGGCTGTAGGTGGCGGAGATCGGGACGTCGATGAAGGAGACCTTCAATGTCGTGGTGTCGGACTTCGCGCCTCGCTGCGAGAAACGCGCACCGACATTCGCCGTCAGCCCATCCATCACGACGTAGCTGGTGGTACTCCCGGTCGTCATGCCTCCGGTTCCACGAAAGCCGTCAACCCCTGACGCCGTCGACAGGTTGAAGCCTGCGTCGGCGGACACCGACAAGGGCCGGTTGAGAACGAACTCGACGCGCCGGTTCTTCGACCGAGCTTCCTTGCTCTTGCCCAATGCAATGGGGCGGCTTTCGCCGTAGCCGACGGATTCGAGGCGGTCCGCCGGAACGCCCCGGCTGACCAGATAGGACTTCACGGCTTCGGCTCGGCGGGCAGACAGCCGCTTGTTCGCGTCCGCGTCCCCAACGTCATCCGTGTGGCCCGCGATGCGAACAGGAGGGAGGTCGGGATTGTCGAGGAGGACCGCGGCGATCTCGTTCAACAGAGCGTGACTGGCGGCCTGGATCTCCGCGCTCCCGCTGTTGAATCTCACCTCCCCCGAGATCTGGATTTCGTTCCGTGTCACCCGCGTCGCGTCATCTTCTGCGTGACTGAGTGTCGGTATCGAAAGGGCGAAGGCTGCACAGAGGCATGCTCGACGGATGTACATGGGTGGTTCTCCTGTTCGCGGCTCGATAACGGCCCGAACCGTAACAACAATCCTGCGTGAAACCTACCCAATCGCCATACCGGCAACCCGTGCTGCCCACCCCATCCTCTGCATGGAAAATGCCATGGCACGGCATCCCACCGCTCCGGGATGACATCCACGGCCAGTCCATGGCAGCTGGGCGCGTTGGTTCGAGAGCCCCGACACACCCCTCCCGCACGGGCGAGGGCGCACGCCAGCCCGGGACCGCCGTAGACTGGGCGCATGGCAGGTCCCAGGGACATCCGGTTCTGGCTGCGCGCCGCCGTGGCCATCGGCGCGGTGGTCATGGGCCTGTCGACGCTGTTGGGCGGGACCGTATGGTTCGTCCTCGATGACCGGGGACTCGCGCCCCCTCCGCGTGCCGCTGCCGAGCACGTGGAGCGGGTGGTGCGGACCCATGCGCCGGAGCCGTCCGGCAACACCACAGAGACGGGTCCGGCGAAGCTCCGGCTCCACGTGGTCACCGCAGCCGGCACGCCCGTGCGCGGCATGGCGCTCGCGCTTGACCCACAGACCGGCGCACCGCCGCGCCGGGTCACCACCGACCCCACCGGCATGGCCGCCATCGATGCCCTGCCCGCTGGCCAGCGCTGGGTCCTGCGCAGCGAACCGGCCTGGCTGGTCCAGACGCCGTACTCCGTGCGGACCACCGTTGAGGATGCTGTCCAGACGGTGATCGTCGCGCGCACCTGCGCCGGTCCCGTCCGCATCCGGGACCAAGACGGGTCCCCCTTCGTGGGGCGGATCCGGGGGATGGGCGGGCTCCATGGGCAGTGGGAGGACCTCGACGAGACCGGCACCGTGCACCTCGCGCGTCGGCCGTGCGGGCGGATCCGGGTTCGGGTCATCGATCCACGGGACCAGCCCGAGCGCCGCACGATGTGGTTTGACGGCGAAGTGTCGGGTCACGAGCTGGTCGAGTTCCAGATCGGGCCCATCCGGGACGCCGTCGTACAGCTCGTGGACGAGGAGGGCGCCCCAACCGATGCCACCATCCGTGGCGCGACCCGTCTGGGTATCGGCCGCTTCCGCGTCGAGGGCCGGAGGGACACCTTCCGGTTCTCGGTCACGCAGATGGAGCGCATCACGCAGTCCTTCACGGTGCCGCTCGATGGCGGCATCCATGAACGGGTCGTGCCCCGGCCCCGAACCGTCACGGTCACCCTGCTGTGCGACGCGTGCCCGGACCGCCTGTTCTGCGGTACCAGCATCCACGCCTACGGCACCTGTACGGGGACCTCCCCGGACTTCACATGCACCTGCCCGGCCACCGAGAGCATCCTCGCTTCCGTCTCCGCCACCGCGCTGGGGTCGGACCGACAGGGTCCCCACCCGCTCGCCGTGGTGGAACCTGCAGCGACGCACAAGACGGTCGAGGTCCGCGGCGGGCGGGCCGCACTCGAGGCGACCTGGTCCGGGCGGGTTCCCTGCACTGCCGCGCTCGCCTTCCGGGATGTACCGACGCCAATGACCGCGGACTGCGGGCTCGACGGTACGGTGTTCGCCTCGGACCTGTTTCCGGGGACCTGGGCGCTCACCATCTCCGACGGATTCGGCGTGCAGGCCGAGCGGGTCGTGCGGCTTGAGAGCCACGAGACTCTCGACCTGGGGGAAATCGCAGCGGAGCGGCCGGACAGCGGATGGTGAGGACGGCCTGC
>JAYYRS010000190.1:0-2859 GCA_036126975.1 Myxococcota bacterium | reverse complement strand
AGCCAGTGGCGAGCACCGACGCTCCGGCGTGCGAGACCTCATAGCAGATCTCGACCTCCGGGCTTGAGCCCGGCAGCCGCCCGAACCCGGCACGCAGCTCGACGGGGGTGTCTCGGGCGACCGCCATGCCCCAGGTGGTGGCGTCAGGCGCCAGCAGCGACGGGCGGGTGTCGCCATCCAGCGTGACCTCACGAGACATGGGGTGCGCGGTCGGCGTCAGCGGGCGACCCTGACGATTCGCAGCCTCGGGCGGGAACCGCTCCACAAGGAGATCGTCGAAGTCCGCCGAGCCGCCCACGAGCTGGGGGCCTGCCGCCAGTGTGATGCGGAGGGAGCGGGTGCCTGGCAGCGTCTGCAGGGCAACGGATGCGGCGGTCCAGTCGGTATCACCAAGCACCCTCGGGAGGTCGTCGTGAACACGAAGCACGTCTTCCTCGAGCGCGCCCCCCATCTCCTCGACCACGATCCCGCCGCCGGTCATGGCACCGATTCCCGGGTCGAGGCCCCGTGCCCGGAGCTGGATCCGCACCCGGAGATGCTCGCCGCCGTCCACGGGTACCAGGCCCGATACCGAGGGGACGTCGCGTCGCAGGCCGGGCGCCAGCGAGATGGAGAGCGCGGCGAGCCCTTCGATGGGCGCGTCCGCGGTGATGCCGATCTCGGCTTCGCTCTCGCCTGCCGCGCCGGGCAGCTCTGCTCTCCAGCCTTCCGGGAGGCCGGTGTCGAAGGAAAACGCGGCGAGGACCTCTGCTGGGGGAGCGTCGACCGGCGCCTGGATCAGCGCCGCCGCGTCAGCCTGATGGGCAAGCCTCGCGGGCAGCGGCATGGTTGTCAGGCCCACGGGCTCCGGGGCTTCGCCGCCTGTGCAGGCGGCCATCAGGAGGAGGACGGACGTACGCATCGTCGGCGGGTATCCGGTCCCTCCGCCCCCCACCATCCGGTCACGCTCCTCAGCCACTGGCCGCCTCGTCACCCTGCTGGCGCCGGACGAGTTTCGCGTAGACGCCGTTGGCGGCCATCAGGACGGCGTGGCTGCCCCGCTCTGCGATCCGTCCGGACTCGAGGACCACGATCTCGTCGGCCCCGCGGACGGTCGAGAGCCGATGGGCAATGACCAGCACGGTCCGCCCGGCCATGGCCCGCTCCAGGGCCGCCTGCACGGCTGCTTCGGACTCGGCGTCCAGCGCGCTGGTGGCTTCATCGAGCACCAGGACGGGTGCATCGCGGAGGACGGCGCGTGCGATGCAGATGCGCTGCCGCTGTCCGCCGCTGAGACGGAGGCCCTGGCCATCGACCCGGGTTCCGTAGCCATCGGGGAGTGCTGCTACGAACTCGTGGGCATCTGCCACGCGGGCGGCCGCCTCGATCTCGGAGGCGGTGGCTCCGGGCCTTCCCAGCGCAATGTTGTCGGCAACCGTACTGTCGAACAGGAACGGCTCCTGGGAAACGACCGCCACGTGTCGTCGCAGGCTCTCAAGGGTGAGATCCCGGACATCCTCCCCGGCGATGCGAACGACGCCGCCCGTGGCGTCGTGGAGACGCGAGACGAGGCTCGCGAGCGTGCTCTTGCCTGCCCCGCTTGCCCCCACCACGGCGAGGATCCGCCCTGCTGGGACCTCCAGGTCGATCCCCCGGAGGACCTCCCCCTGGCCATAATCGAAGCGGAGCCCCTCGAATGCCAGCCCAGCCTGACGCGTGGCAAGCGTGCGCGTGCCGTCGTCGGGGACCTCCGGCAGTCGATCGAGAACACGGAACACCGACTGTGCACCGGCGAGCGCGCGCTGCAGCAGCGTGTTGATCTCTGCGATGCCCTTGAGTGGGGCGTTGATCAGCGTGAGTGCCAGGATGAATGCGATGAGCTCTCCGGGCTCCGCGTGCCCCTCCATGACCCGCCGGCCTCCCACCCACAGCACGATGCTTGCGCCGATCGCAGCGATCAGCTCCACGACGGGGCTGGGCAGCAGTCGGGCGGCAAAGGCGCGCATCCGGAGGCGTCGATGCCGTTCGTTCTCTTCGTCAAAGACGTCCTGCCGCATGTCCTCAACACCCAGCCGCTGGACGGTCCGGATTCCCTCGAAGGTCTCGCCGGCGACCCCCGAGAGTGCTGCGAGGCTGTCCAGCCCTGCCACGGTCGCGCGCCGGACCCGTCGTCCAAACGTCCGGATCGGCCAGACGACGAGGGGGAGGCCGATGACGGCCAGACCGGTGAGCACGGGATCCAGCGTGAAGGCCGCGCCCAGAAGCACGACCAGTGTCACGGGTTTCTGCACGGCCGTGACGATTCCGCTGACGCCGTACTGCACGTTGTCGACGTCCTGCGTCAGCCGGGCGAGCAGTGCGCCATTGGCCTCCTTCTGGTGCCAGGAGATGTCCTGCCGAAGGAGGGAAGCGAAGAGGGCAGACCGCATGTCCGTGACAACGGACCACGCAACGCTGCGTGTGAGCATCCCCCGGGCGAAGCCCAGCCCACCGTTCAGTGCATACAGCCCCACGAGCATCAGGGGCACGGAACGCAGCGCGGCCTCATCCCGCGCGATCAGCACGTCGTCGAGGACGCGTTCGACGAGGAGCACCAGAGCCCCCGGAACGGCCGAGTGCACGAGCATGAGGGCCAGCGCGACGGCCAGACGGGCCCGGTGGGGGCGGAACCAGCCCAGCAATCTCCGGGTCGGGCTCATTGGACCCCCCGCGGTCCGCCTGCCCACGACGACGGGCCGTCCGGAGGTGGCTTGCTCCAGAGCTCGAACACCTGCCAGCGGGCGACGGGGCGTGGGATGCGTGGATCGGTGGTCGGCACGAAGGCCGTCACGGTGTTGGGCCCCGAACGATCGTAGCCCCGCTGGTCCGTGGGCGTGCCCT
>JAYYRS010000189.1:0-2603 GCA_036126975.1 Myxococcota bacterium | reverse complement strand
ATGCGTTCCACCAGTCCTACAAGGCGGTCAAGCCGGAGTTCGCGGAGTGGTGCGACATCAGCCGCTGCGTCTTCGCGAAGGTGGACGACCAGAATCTCGTCGAGCTCTTCTTCGATGTCGATCCCGCGAAACTGAAGGCGTGGCTCTCGAAGCCTTCGACCCGTGCGATGTTCGAGCGGCACAACTTCGTGCCCACCCGCTACACCTTCGCGCCGCTCCAGATGGGCTGAGGCAGACTGCGCCGCCGTGGGGCGTCCGCCCCATCGGGTCAGCGGTCCGACCTCTCCGCCGGGGTCAGCCAGCGGACAACCCGGAACCCGAGATCGAATCCCCGGTAGCTGGGGTCGAGGTAGCGACGGTTCGCAGACCGGAGCTGCTCTTCGGTCGAGAACCACCCCGCACCCCGCACCACGCGGTAGTCGCCGGTCTGCGGCCCGGCGGCGGCTTCGGGACCGCGGGCCGAGGCGAGGTCCGGGCCTTCCGTGTGGAAGACGTCGGCACACCAGTCTGCGGAGTTGCCGGCCATCCCGCGAAGCCCGTACGGGCTCTCATCGATCGGGAATCGGCCCACGACGGCGGGGAGGTAGCGGCCCGGGTGGCTGTCCTTCATGCATCCCCAGGAGGGGTCGAAACCGTCGCCCCAGGGGAAGCGTCTTCCGTCGACGCCACGGGCGGCCTTCTCCCACATCAGCTCTCCCGGAAGCCGCCAGGGCTGCCCGGTCCGCTGGGCGAGCCAGGCGGCATATGCATTGGCGCCCGCCCAGCTGACCATGGTCACGGGGTAGTCTTCTTCCCAGAGGTCGCCGTCGGAGTCGGGACGGAGAGAGAAGCGGGTCCCATTGAAACCGACGATCAATGGTCCATCTGCGCCTTCGGTCCCCCCCCGCTCCCGTGGTGCGAAGAGCAGCGCATCTTCGGTTCGACCCTGCGCGACGAGGTCGTCCAGGAAGTCGATGTACGCTCGGTTGGTGACCGGAAACCGCTGTGCAATGAACGGGTCGACCCAGACCCGTCGCCGGGCCAGGTTCTCGCCGACTTCGCTGTCGCCACCCACCCAGGCCCACCCGCCCGGAACGTATCGCTCGTCGGGCGTGAGCGTGCCGCGTCGGGGCAGCAGGATCTCCTCAGGGGCACGGGCCTCGGGGGGCACGCCGTCCCAGTGCTCGTTCCGGCCCAGCGAGACCGGGTAGGAGACCGGCTCGCAGTCGGGGTGACGGATCACGCACATGTAGCTGCCCATCGGCAGGCGGACCCGCTCGAGTGGCGTCTCACCGATCGTGCGCACCAGTCGGGGTGAGAGACGCCGCCGATGGGACTCGTAGCGGAGCAGATCCACCGATGCGCCCGGGGGGCTCGTCCGGAGGGTGAGGAGCCCGTCGCCCTGCAGGTACGCCTTGTGCGAACTCCGCTCGGGATGATTCCGGGGCAGCCAGGAGAGGTGATGCCGCAGCCGGGCCTCCACCCGCGCAGGATCGCCATGTTCGGCTTCGATGGCTGCGTGCTCGGCGCGGTACCGCGCGGCCAGGGCGGCATGCGCCTCGGGGAGGTCGGGCGCGTGCGCAAGCGCGCCGTGGCAGGCGAGCTCCTCCTCGATCTCCAGGGCCTCGGACTGCTGCTCGAGTGCCGCTGCCTCGTCTTCCTTCTGCCAGCCAGGAAGCTTCTCGCCCTCCGGCGCCCACCGCTCGACGGGCGCCAGCAGCTCCCGCGCTTCGGCGCGGAGCGCGGCGGCTCTCTGCCGCATGGCCGCGGCCTGCGGCGCGAGCGCCTGGGCGCCTGCCATCACATCCAGCGCGTCCTGGCGGCGCTGGGAACCCTCCAGCCAGGCCTGCAGCGTGTCTCCGAGCTCCCCTGCACGACGGAACCGGTCGTGGGGATTCCGCGCCATCGCACGCTCGCAGGCGGAGACGAGCAGGGGAGGAAGCACGGCCTGTCCGGGTCCGCGGCTGGGCCGCGCATGGCTGCTGTATCCGGGGCGTCCTGGTCGCGGTCGGTCGGTGCTCAGCGGCCGCGGCGGTCCATCACGGACCTGCTCGAGAACGCTTCGGGCGTCTGACCCCTGGTAGGGCGGCTGCCCGGCCAGCAGCTCATAGAGCATTGCGCCGAGCGCGTAGATGTCGCTGCGAGCCGTGACCTTGTGGACCTGGCCGCGGGCCTGCTCGGGCGCCATGTAGGCGGGCGTGCCCGCGATCGCGCCCATCTGGGTCTGATGGGCATCGCCGATGCTCCGTTCGGTCTGCACTGCGTCGTCGTGCATCGACGGGTCATCTGCGTCGTCCGCGGACGCAGAATGGCCCATGATCTTCGCGATTCCCCAATCCATGACCAGGATCTCACCGTGCTGGCCGACCATGATGTTGGCGGGCTTGAGGTCCCGGTGCACCACGCCGCGGCGATGGGCGTAGTCCATGGCCCCGCAGACCTGGACCAGCGCCGACACGGCGCGGCGGAAGGTCCAGGCCTGATGCGCGGGAACGGACGCCTCCACGGGGGCTCCCCGCAGCAGCTTCAAAACGGTGGCGAGCGTCTGCCCGGTCACCTCCTTCATGGTGAACCAGAGCCGCCCGTCAGGCAGCTCGCCCAGGTCATAGACCGGGACGATGTTG
>JAYYRS010000188.1:0-7488 GCA_036126975.1 Myxococcota bacterium | reverse complement strand
GGACCAGCAGCACGGGCGGGCGGGTCGGCCCGCCGGGCAGGTGCTTGCGGACCAGCGCCAGCGGCAGGTCCTCACCATCGTCGAGGAAGAGGATCTGCTTCTGCAGCTCCACGGACTCGTCGCCGTGGACGGTCTGCCGGACCCGTCCGGACCACTGTGGCTGCAGCGAGGGGTGCATGTCGGGACTCTACGCACCCCGGGGCCGGCCGTCACCCTCCCGGGGCGGGCGGGGTCGGGGTCGCAGGGGGCAGGGCGCTCGCGACCATCGCGATCATGCGCAGGTCCGTGGGGCCAAAGGCGATGTCGGCGAGCGCGAGCGGCAGGGCGTCCTCTCCAGCGGACTGGGCCGTCGACGCGGGCAGGTGGCAGGGGAAGTGGTACGCGGCCACGTCCGGGCGGGCGTCGGGCTGGCGGGCGCGCAGGCGGACCGGCACCTGGCAATACGCCGCCACCTGCCCGTCGAGTGGATTGTGCTCCGCGGCCATCGCCGCGCGGAGACCGGCGTTCGGCGGTCCCGGGGGACCCAGGGCGCCGCGGGTGATGACCCGAACGGCGCCGTCCACGGGACGCGTCGGGTCCCGGATGCGCTCCAGATCCACGAGGAAGAGCTTCACGGGCTGGCCCTCGAGCTTGTCGTACCGGAGCCCGTAGGCGAGGTGTCGACCGCTCGCGTTGATGGCGACGACCGAGAAGGCGCCGCTGGACCCCAGCGTGAACAGGGTCTCGGCGGCCTCGTCTTCTCCGACGGCGATGGTCTCGTGGCCGGGGACCTCGATGATGCACGCCCGACCCCGGGCCGTGGTGGCGCACTCGGTCGCGTCGGCGAACCGCTCCACCTCGGGGCCGCCGGGCGGGACGGCGTTGCGGTACCGGCGCAGCCGCTCCTCGCTCAGGCGCTGGGTGGGTACGGCCGCGAACGACAGCACGGCGCGGTCCGGGGCCGGCCGGTCGGCCGCCGGGGCGGTGGCCGGTGCCGGGACCGGCGACCGCACGGGATCGTCCATGCAGGCAGCGAGCAGCAGCGAGAGCGCGGCGGCCCTCAACCGCGTGCCATGGCGGCGACGACGTCCTCGACGAGGTCGGTGTTGCCGATGAAGAGCGGTGTGCGGTCATGCAGTCCGTTCGGCGTGATCTCGAGGATCCGCCGCGTG
Source organism: Myxococcota bacterium (assembly GCA_036126975.1). Taxonomy (GTDB): domain Bacteria; phylum Myxococcota_A; class UBA796; order UBA796; family UBA2385; genus JAYYRS01. The sequence continues at coordinate 6,337 of JAYYRS010000188.1, read as the reverse complement.
CCGTCCGACGCCGTACCCCCGGCGGCCTCCGCGAGGAAGGCCAGCGGGAAGGCTTCGTACAGCACCCGCAGCTTGCCCCGCGGGCTCGATTCGGTGGGGGGATAGAGGAAGACGCCGCCCTTGAGCAGGTTGCGATGGAAGTCGGCGACGAGGCTGCCGATGTAGCGGGCCTTGAAGCCGCGGCCCGGCGCCTTCAGCCCCTCGACCCACGCCCGCAGGGCGGGGGACCAGCCCGCCGCGTAGCCCTCGTTCACGCTGTAGATCCGCGCGTCGGGCGTCAGCCGGATGTCCGGGTGTGACAGGAAGAACTCCCCGGCCATGGGGTCGAGCGTGAACCCGTGCACGCCCTCGTCCCGACCGGTCGACAGGACCATCACCGTCCCAGAGCCGTAGATGATGTAGCCGGCCGCGACCATCTCCGTCCCGGGACGGAGGATGTCGCCCATGTCCGCGGGGCCGCCCTCGGGCGTCTTGCGCCGGTATATGGCGAAGATCGTACCGATCGTTGCATTGACGTCGATGTTCGAAGAGCCATCGAGCGGGTCCATCGCGAAGATGTAGCGGCCCGAGTGGAAGCGCTCCGGGGTGTAGTACGGCGCCTCGTCCTCCTCGCTCGCCACGGCCGCCACGCAGCCCGCGTGCTCGAGCGCCCGCTTGAAGGTGTTGTTGGCGTACTCGTCGAGCTTCTGGACGTATTCCCCCTGGACGTTGACCTCGCCGGTCTCGCCCAGCATGCCGGCCAGCCCGGCGCGGTTCACGCGGTTGGAGACCAGCCGCGCTGCCAGCGAGACCTGCCGCAGCAGGGTCGAGAACCGACCCTGGGCCTCCGGGTGGGAGCGGGTGGTCTCGAAGATGAAGCGGTCGAGGGTCGTGCCCTCCTCGAACTGCGGCTGCATAGCGGCCTCCGGCGGGTCTTCAGGGGACGCAGCGTATCGGCTGCGGCACTCTGCCTCCAGTCGATGGCACCGCGTGCCGATCCGGGTGTCAGTCGCCGTGCACCCCGGACCTGCAGGACCCATGCCGCGCCTCCTCCCCGTGCTGTTCGCCTCCGGTCTCGCCGCCTGCGGCGCTGCCAGCCCCGACACCGGCCGAAGCGACACCGCCGGGACGCGGAACGGACGGTCCGGCGCCGGGCCCTGGGTGCATGTAGAGAACCTCGAGTGGCGACGCCAGGGCCCGAACGTGGCCGTGCGCTTCCGAACGGACGTAGCGGTACGCACCCGGGTATGCGACGCCGCGAGCCGATGTGTTCCCGCAGGAGAAGGGCACGATCATGGCGTCATCCTGGCGACGGGCGCGTCGACCCTGCAGATCCAGGCCGAGGCGGATGATGGCGCACTCGCGGTGTTCGGCCCGTTCGCGGTCTCGGACGACTGAGCGCAGCTCAGGGCTCCGGTGGGTGGTCCCGGCGGTAGGGGGCCAGCGCCGCGCGGAACGCATCCGTCCAGGGCGCGGGGCGGTGCGTCTCCGGGTCGACGCGGACCAGCACGCGCTGCCCCGTCGCATAGGGACGGTCTTCATCCATCGGCAGGACCGTGAAGCCGAACGTGAGGCTCGTGCGGCCCATGGTCTCGACCCACACGCGGCACCGGACCTGGCCGACCCCCCGCACGGGCGCGTGGTAGTCGATGTGATTCGAGCGGACGAGGTGGTACTGGTCCGGGTGGGCGGACGGCGACAGGATGGCGTCGAGCGGCGAGCCCCAGCCCCGGGCCTGCCAGAATGCCCCGATGGTGCGCTCCAGGATCAGGAGGAACCGGACGTTGTGGAGGATCTGGAAGGCGTCGAGGTCGTCGAACCAGACACCGTGGACGGTCTCGTGAAAGCGCATGGGGCTCGCTATCCCGGCCTGCCGCGGGGCGCCGCGGCGACTCCTGCGTGACACCAGCGTGAAGAAGCGGCCCCCGGACGCCGATCCTGGGGGAATTGGCCTTGACTCGTCCGCGCCCGCGAATAGACCGGGGCGCTCGGAAATGAATCTGCATTCATTCCAGCATGCACCCGCCCAGGAGGCACCCATGCTCGGCAACCTCACCGAACGTCTTTCCCCCGACCAGCTGAAGTCCCACCTCGACCGCGCTCGCCACGGCGTGCATGTCGCCCGCGTCGACGGCGCGGTCCGCCTGTTCCGGCTCGGCGCAGATGGCCTCACGCGGGCCCACGACCTGCTGGAGTCGGCCCCCGCGCCCCTCGGCCCCGTCACGCGGCCGCTGCAGGGCCTGCTGGACGACGGCCTCGACCAGGTCAACACGGCGCCCATCGAGGGCTACGACGACCTGAACGTGCGCCAGATCGACGACGCGGTCCGGGGTCTGGGTCCGGTCGCGCTCGCCCGCGTCGCGCGGCACGAGCGCGCGAACAAGAACCGGAAGACGGTCTTTCGCGCGGTGGCGCGGGAGCAGGACCGCCTCCGCGCCGAGCCCGTCGCGGCCTGAGTCCGGTACGGGTCAGCCCGGCGTCGGTGGCGGAACGACCCGCCGCCGGCGCCACGGCACGCGCGGGGTCGGCGGACGGCCCGCCAGCCGGCCCTCGCGCTCGAGCTGCAGGTATTCGGCGAAGGTCAGGCCGGCGGTCCCCCACAGCACCCAGCTCTGGGTGATGCGGTTGATGAAGGCGTTGGACAGGACGTTGGCGGCGGACGCGCCGCAGACCAGCGCGAGGCTGAATGCAGCGAACTGTCGGCTGAACCGGTCCGGTGACCGGCGCCACACCTGGAGGCTGGTCCAGGCGACCATCCCCTGCATGGTGATGTACGAGACCGTCGCGACCGGGCCCACCTGGAACGTCATGGTCAGGTAGTCCGAGTGCGTGTCGATGAACCCGCCCTTCGCGGGCGCGTAGGGATTGAAGGCCTCCCGGGTGAGGAGGAAGTGCTTCCCGATGCCCAGGCCGAGGAGGATGTCGCTGAACGGCTGGGAGAGGTAGCCCTCGATGGCGGCCGTCCAGATCCGGAACCGTCCGGAGCCGATCTTGGCCTGGTCCATGATGGCGTCGTCCGGGAACAGGATGGCTGCGATGTCCTTGAAGCGGTCCTGCATCGATGGCGTGAGCGCCACGAATGCGCCTGCCGCGACGATGCCCAGCGCCAGCGTGCGCCTGCGACCGGTCATCCACAGCAGGACGACGGTGAAGATGCCGAGCGCGATGATGCCGGTCCGGACGTACGTGAAGTACAGGCAGACCGTCGCGGCGCCCGCGTACGCGAGGAACGCCAGCTGGAGTCGCCTGTCCGTCGCCTGGAGGCTCCACCAGCCCGCCAGCGCCGCGATGATGACCATGGAAAGCGCGTGGGGGTGCAGGTTCATGTACCCGCCGATCAGCCGGTAGTAGCCCTGCAGGAAGAACCGGTACTGCTGCCCGTCGGCCAGGTGGAACAGGCTGATCGAGACCGGAATGGTGCACACCACCGTCGTCGCGACGACGAAGCGCCGTCGCTTCTCGCGGCTGTCCAGCTGGGCGGTGATGACGAACATGACGATGAACGGCGACAGGTAGCGCGCGAAGATCTCCGCCCCCGTCCGGACCTCGAGGTTGCGCAGCCCACCGACCGTCAGCACGAGCGCGTACAGCAGGAACGGCAGCAGCGCCGGGTGTCGCTCGGAGCGGCGGATGTGCAGCACCATCAGCGCACCGGCCAGCACCGTGGCGCCGCCGGTGTACATCTCCATGATGTTCAGGCTGCCGACACTGCCGGGAATCCACCACAGCAGGTCCATGAGGATGCGGACCAGGAAGTAGACCGTGATCATCATCGCCGGCCGCGCGAACGTGAGCGCCACGGCGAACACCGCGCCGACCACCGCCAGCTGGATCAGGGTCGGCATGGTGAGCACCGCGCCCGTGAGCACCGCCAGCAGCAGGCCGGCTGCAGCGGCCGTCAGCGCGCCCTGGGCGACGCCCGCCGCGCCGAGGCGCTCGCGCATGGCATCCAGCAGGTGCATCAGCTGGTCGTCCTCCCGCCCTGACCGGGCATCGCAGCGTAGGGTGGGCGCGGGCGACCGGCAACAACCGCGCGCCCGCGCGCCGGCGCGCGGTACGCTTCGCGCATGCGCACCTGGCTCACCCGGCTGTACGAGGACGCGTCGGCGGGTCGGCTCGGTCCGGCCCACCATCCCGTGTTCCGACGCCTCGTCGACGGCGTCCATGTCGGGGTCGTGCTCGTGCGGGAGACGGTCCGGGACCGCCTGCACGTGCGGGCCGCCATGCTGGCCTACTGGACCGCGGTCGCCATCGTCCCCATCCTGCTGCTGGGCTTCGCGCTGACGGGCCCGCTCGGCCTGCAGCAGACCACGCGAGATGCCGTGCGGCACCTGCTCTACGACACCATGTTCGCGAGCTCGGTCGAGGAGGTCGGCCTCGCGCTCGACCAGCTCCTGGACGCCGCGTCCCTGGGCACGCTCGGCGTGATCGGCGTGATCGGCATCATGCTGATCGGCTCGCAGCTGTTCTTCAACGCGGAGCTTGCCTACAACGACATCTTCCGGGCCCGCGTCAAGCGCTCCTGGGTGCTGCGCTTCACGCTGTTCTACGCTGCTCTCACGCTGGGCCCGCTGGCCATGGCGGGCGGATTCGTGCTGACCGCCCGGCTCGGGGCTGCGGCCCATCTCCCCGCCGGATCCCGGCTCCTGCCGGTCGTGCTCAGCGCGGTGGTGTTCATCGGGGCCCTCCGCCTGCTGCCCTGCATCGACGTCAAGTGGAAGGCCGCCCTGCTCGGCGGGCTGGTCTCGGCGCTCCTCTTCGAGGCGGCCAAGATCGGCTTCGGGGAGTACCTCGATGTCTTCGGCACCCGGGACAACCTGGCGGTCGTCTACGGCTCCGTGGCGTTCCTGCCCGTCTTCCTGCTGTGGACCTACGTGGTCTGGCTGGTGGTGCTGTTCGGCGTGGAGGTCGCCGTCCTGGTGCAGCACCACGGCTCGCTGCTGGACGCCCAGCGGCGGCTCGCGGTCGACCCGCATGCCGGCCGCCGGCAGCCCGACGCCTTCTTTGCGCTCGGCGTGATGTCGGTGGTCGCGGACCACTGGGTCGGCGGGCACGGCGCCATGTCCGCCGAGCAGGTCGGCGAGGCGACGGGGGCCGATCCGCGGCACGTCCAGTCCGTGTTGGAGGTGCTGGAGGAGAGCGGGCTGCTGGTCGAGAGCGAGGGCAAGCGGTTCCTCCCCGCCCGACCGCCGGGAGACATCGCCGCCTCGGTCGTGCTGCAGGCGTGGCGCCAGCGGGCCGCCCCCGCGGTGCACGGGCCCGCGTCGGGCGTCGTCCAGATGGCCCTCTCGGCCGTGGACCACGCGGTCGTGGGACGGCTCGACGCCCCCGCCGGGCTGCCCGGTGCCGCGGGTCCCCACGGCGGCGCGCAGGGTTAGGGGCTCCCCCGGAGGATCTCCATGGCCGGGAATGTTCGGTTGGTCCCCCCCTCGGCGGTCTGCGAGACGGCCGCGCGGGGGGCGGTGCGTGGCATCGACGGCCGCGGGTCCAGCGAGGGGGGGAAGGCGTGGCTCGTCTCCGCGCGCTCGGAGCGCTGATCCTGGGCTTCCTCGCTGCGGCCGCAGCCGGCGGAGCATGGGTGGCGCGCGGCATGGCCCAGGGCCGCGTGGAGGATGCGCTGCGGGCGCGGGGCCTCGGCTGGGGCCGCATGGAGGCGGCCGGCGGGTCCCTGGCCTGGTCGGACATCTCGGGACCGGGCATCCAGGCCGGTTCGCTGGTCGTGGAGCTCCTGCCGTCGCCGCGCGCCCGCGTATCCGGCCTCGACATCGACGCCGAGGCCGCGCTGGTGGGCCGCACACAGGGCGGCAGCGGTGCCGCGGGAAGCGGGGGCGTGGACCTGCCGGTGCGGGTGGTCGCAGAGGACGTCACGGTCCGGTTCGGCGACGTGACGCTGCTGGAGTCAGGGGAGGGGACCCTGGTCCCGCGGCTGGCGCTCTCGGGTGACGGCGGGGCCGTCGCGCGCACCGCGGAGGGCTGGAACATCGCGCTGTCTCGCAGGGTCGACGAGGGGGGGCTGTCGGGGACCGCGCACGTCGAGGTCACCTGTGATGCAGCGGCCTGCGAGGGTCTGGTCCGCCTGGATGCGCCCGTGATCACGCACGACCTGCTCGCCCCCCGGCCGGTGGAGCTCGGGGTCGCGATGGTCGAGGGCACATGGGTGCGGGCCACGGGGGACGTGTCCGGCACCGCCCGCGTCGGTCCCGCGGTCGCGGCGATCTCCGGGCAGCTCCAGCCCGAGCCGCTCGCCGGTACGCTCGCCGTCGAGGTCGAAGACCTGGCGCTCCAAGACGTGGTGGCTGCGTTCGGCCGGCAGATCCCCGAGGCGGCGCGCGCGGAGATCGTCGGCACGGTCGGGCTC
>JAYYRS010000187.1:0-4830 GCA_036126975.1 Myxococcota bacterium | reverse complement strand
AACGTCGACTCCGTCATGGGAAAGAAGATGTTGTCGATGATGGCACCGTCCGCGGCGGACTGGCTGACCACGTCGAGCAGGTTGGCGGCATCGGATGCCGATGCGATGACCAGCGTGTCCCGCAGGGGACCGTCCCCCGCCGCATCGCCTCCCCCCGCGCCGCCGCCACAGGAGATCAGCGGAGCCCCCAGCAGCAGAGAAGAAGCTGCCAGGGCAGGGGCGATTCGAGAGTTGCGGGGCGACGTGCGGAACGGCATCGGGCATCCGGGTCGAAGGGGCGGACTGCGGCGCGAACCGCGCAGGCGGCGGGTCTGTAGCACGGCCGCCGACGACCGGGAAGCCTCGCGCACGGTGGCGGCCCACGGCGCCGCGGCGGCGACAAATCCAGGGGATGCGCTGGCGGGTGCTTGTCACGGTGGTACCGTAGGACTGCAGTGCGGACGGGTCCGCCTGCGCTTCCCGCCGTCCCGAGGACAGACGTGGCCACGAAGAAGACCAAGGTCCTGTTCATCAAATACCACGAGGCCGCCGACCAGCAGCCGCTCTCCAAGAAGGCCGCCGAGAAGCTCGGGATTTTCCCCAGCCTGGCCCTGGGCGGGCTCGCGGCGTGGGTTCGCCAGCACGGCTACCCGTGCCAGATCATCGACCTGCACGTGCGCAACATGTACCCGGACGACGCGCACGGCGAAGTTGCAGAGATCGCGCCAGACATCGTGGCGCTGACGTCGAAGACGCTGGGCTGGCCGGCCGTGATCGAGATCGCCCAGATGGTGCGGCGCGCCGCCCCGAACGCCATCATCGTGGTGGGCGGTCCCCATATGAGCATCTACGCCCGGGAGTCCCTTACGTGGCCGTGCTTTGACATCGCTGTCGTGGGCGACGGGGAAGAGACCTTCCTCGAGATTGTCGACCGGGTCGAGCAGGGGTGCGGTCTGGAAGACATGCAGGACATCCTGGGCACGGCGGTACGGACCGCGGACGGGCTGGTCCAGAACCCGCCCCGGCCGCTTCCACGGGACATCAACAAATACCCGATGACCGCCTGGGACATGCTCCCGCTCCAGGACTACAACGTCATGACGCTCCTCAAGCCGTTCGCCACCATGGTGACGACGCGGGGCTGTCCGTGGCATTGCGGATACTGCTCCCAGGTGTACTCCGAGAAGCTCCGGGTCCGGTCGGTGGAGCTCGTCGTCGACGAGATGGAGTTCCTGGAGAAGACCTACGGCGTACGGGAGATTGTCTTCTTCGACGAGACCTTCACGATCGGCAAGAAGCGGATGCGGAAGTTCGCGGAAGAGGTCCAGCGACGCGGTCTTCAGGTGAAGTTCAACATCCGCGCGCGGGTCGACACGGTCGACCGGGAAGTGGTTCGGGCCCTCAAGAAGGCCGGTCTGCGCAGCATCCACATGGGGGTCGAGGCCGGAACCAACCGCGTGCTCAAGATCATGAACAAGCAGATCACGCGTGAACAGACCGAAGAAGCCTTCCGGGTGTGCCGGGAAGAGGGCGTCGATACACGCGGGTACTTCATGGTCGGGTACTACGACACCACCCATGATGATGTGGAGGACATGATCCGGTTTGCGTCCGGTCTGGGCCTCGACTGGGCCAGCTTCAGCGTCGCCACCGCGCTCCCCGCAACCGACCTCTACCGCATCGCGCAGGAGCGCGGGTATGTCGATGGAGACTTCTGGAAGCAGTACACGATCGACGGTGGCGGCATCATCCCGCAGCTGGAGACCGAGACCTTCACCGCCGAACAGCTCCGGGCGTACCGGACGAAGGCGTACATGAAGTTCTACCTCCGCCCGGACCTCATCCGGCGGAAGTTCTCCAAGTCGGAGGGCCGAGACGAGCTGCTCGAGATGCTCGGCGGCGCAACGGTCCTCAGCGAAATCGTCAAGTCGCAGGTCCTAAAGCGGATCCCAAGCGTGTCCCTCGGGAAGTGGAACACCGTCTGAAGCGAGGTCTGCGGCCCGGTGGGGTCAGTCGCGGATGAACACCGGTAGCGGCTGGCCGCGCTCATCGACCGCCGAGGTGTCCGGGACCGTGTCGAGGACGACCACGGCCTCCGCCCCAGGGGCCGCGACCGGCGCGGGGGCGACCGGCTCAACAGTGCGTTCGCCCGACGCCGGGTGCGGAACCGGGGGCTCGCGGGGCCAACGAGACGCCGGATTCCGGCCGAGCACGACCCGGTCGCGACCGGCGAGGTCTGGCAGAACCTGGACATCGGCAAGCCCTGCGCGCCGAAAGAGGTCTGCCACGGCTGGTCCCTGATCATGGCCGATCTCGACGGCGACGCCGATGCGCGCACGCCTGGCAGCCCTGGGAAGCAGCGCGCGGTAGATATCGAGACCGTCGCGGCCGCCGTCGAGCGCGAGCCTCGGCTCGTGCTGTCCGACTTCCGCATCGAGTCGCGCGATGTGGTCGGACGGGATGTAGGGGGGATTCGACACGACGATATCGATGGGGCGGCCCGCGGGAACCGGAGTGAGGAGAGGACCCTCCAGGACGCCCACCCGCGATGAGAGGCCGAGCGCCGCAACGTTCGCGCGGGTATTGGCGAGTGCGGCAGGGGACACGTCGGTCGCGTAGACCTTGATTCCTGGACGCGCGGCGGCCAGTGCAAGTCCGAGGGCGCCGGTGCCGGAGCCCACGTCAGCGACGAAACCGTCGAAGGTCGTGGGCAGTCGTTGGAGCACGGCCTCCACGAGGGCCTCCGTGTCCGAACGCGGTACGAGCACGGCGCTGTGACAGAGCAGCTCGATGTCGTGGAAGCCCTTGCGACCCAGGATCCAGTAGAGCGGCTCTCGGTTCGCGCGCCGACGGACGAGCGGTCGCAGGGCCGCGAGCTCCGTGTCGACGAGCGGCTGGTCGAAGCTGAGGTAGAGATCCATGCGCGCCTTGTCCAGGGCGTGTCCCAGGAGCAGTTCCGCTTCCAGACGAGGCTGGTCCACCCCCCGCTCTGCGAGGAACTCTGCGGTGCGCAGCAGGATGTCCTTCACGGTCGACACGCAGCTTCTCCGGCGGAGGCGGTCGCCGGTCCGTATCCCGTCCGCGGTCCGACCAGCATGGGCGACGCGGTCGTGGCATCGTAGGACCGTGAACGCGCTTTTCGTCATTCCCGCCACGCTGCTCGCCGTGGCGTGCGCACCCGAGCCGGGCGCCGCAGTGGCGCGGGCGCCCGTGGTGCAACAGCAGGTCGAGGACACAGGGGAGTCGGGAGCCGGTACCGATCCGGGGGAAGCCGTCCCGCAGGTCCCGCCGGTCGCCCGACTCGCGCGGTTGTCCCTGGACCTGCGAGGAACACGGCCCTCCCTCGCCGAGATCGCTGCGGTGCAGGCGGACGAAACCATCCTCGAAGACTACGCAGCGGCATGGGTCCGAGAAGACGCCTTCCTGGACAGGGTCGCGTGGATCTGGAACGACGCCGTCCACACCGCGGTCTGGGGCAGCAGCTATACCCGGTTCGGAGACCTCAGCTTCGACCAGTGGCGGGTGATGGGCCAGGAGCCGCTGCGCATCGTTCGTGCGGTCGTCGAAGAGGGCCGGCCCTTCTCTGATGTGGTCACCAGCGCCCAGCTGCAGATCCATCCCACCCTGGCCGGACTGTGGGAGGACCCTGTGCCGGCCGGCGCCGGTTGGCGTTGGGGGGCACCTGGGGACGACCGGCCGGTGGCGGGGATGCTCAGCACGAATGCGCTCTGGCTCCGCTACACCGCCGATGCCCTGAACCACAACCGGCAGCGGGCGAATGCGGTCGCACGAATCTTCCTGTGTTCGGACTTCCTGGACCGTGAGGGAGGCTTCACGTTCCAGATCGATCCGGCCGATCTGACGAGCGTCGAGCTGGCGGTCCGCACGGAACCCGCGTGTGTCACGTGTCATGCGGCGCTCGATCCGCTCGCGGGGTTCTTTGGTGGCTTCTCGCAGCGCTCCGACCCGTTCCCGCTCCCGGTCTATGCCCGCTACTCGCCGTTCATGGCGGACTTCTTCGCTGCCTCGGTTCCGCCGGCCTACTACGGAAGCCCGGGGCGGGATCTCGTTGACCTCGGGGCATTCATCGCGGACGACCCCCGCTTTGCCGCGTGCGCGGCGGAGCGGTTCTACATCGGCCTCGTGGGTGGTCCGCCGGCGACGCTGTCGGATCGCGAGTCCTGGGCAGCGGAATTCGTGGCGAGCGGGCTCGATGCAAGAGACCTCGCCACCCGCATCGTCGCGTCAGACGCCTACGGCGCCGACGAGTCGCGCATGCTCACGCCCGAGCAGCTCCAGACGGCCTTCGCAGACCTGCTGTGGTGGAGTCCCGGTGGTGCGGCGGACGACGGGCTGAACCCGCTTTCCTGGTCTGTGGAGCATCGACTCCTGGCGGGCGGTACGGATGACGTAGACGTATTGGAGCGGAACCGGAGCTTCGCGCTCGGGCCCCAGGTCGTCCTGGCGTACGTCGCGCGGAGGGCGGCTCCGGCTGCCGTCGCGGCTGACATGATGCGGCCGCTGGGAGAGCGGAAGATCATACCGGTGGGTGTCGCGGCGTCGGAACAGGAGGTCCGCGAGGCACTTGCCCAGGTGCGGACCCGATTCCTCAGTCGTCCGGTCGGCCCCGATGATCCCGCTGTTGAACGCCTCTTCGACCTCTGGCAGGTGTCCGGCGGCGCTGGTGCCCCCCAGGCGGCCTGGAGCGTCGTGGTCGAGGCCCTGCTGCGCCATCCGGCCCAGGCGGTGTACTGATGGTGACGCTCGCTGTGATGCTGTACGCGTGCGCGAACGGCCCGTCGTCCAGCTCCGACCGGAGCGCAGTCGCGCCGCCCGCACCTGCGCAATCCC
>JAYYRS010000186.1:0-2645 GCA_036126975.1 Myxococcota bacterium | reverse complement strand
GCCGAAGATGGCGCCGAAGACGCCCCGCTCCTTGATGTGGAACCACGGAGCGTTGACCTTCACGATGGCCACCGCGCCGAAGCTCTGGAAGTACATGTTGGCGCCGTAGAGCGCCGAGAACACCAACACGAAATGCTCGGCGATCATGCCTGCGCCGGGCCCCTGGTTCAGGAGCGACAGGGAGGCGAGGCCCATCAGGAGATTGAGCACCGCAGAACCACCCGCGCCCGCAAGGATGCTCGCCTTCCCGCCAAACCGGTCTGCAAGCGGCCCGTTGAGGAGGAAGGAGGCGCCATACACGCAGGTACCGACCGTGAAGATCAGACCAAAGTCATCGTTGCCCATGAGCGCGCCGCCCATCGGGTCCTGCATCTCTTCGAAGGCGAACTTGCTGACCTTGAGGTTGTACCGGCCCATGTAGAGAAACGCATAGGTCAATCCGAGCGGCAGCCAGTTCAACACCCGACGGCGCCGGAACGCATCGGTATGCCCCAGGCCCTGCACCTTGGGGAGGCGCGCAATGACGATGCCCACCACCACGAGCAGGATGAGGATGGGAGCGAACTTCTCGAGCCACTCGGGCATCGCACACCTCCACGCCGTCAGCGGGCGTCGGCCGCGCGAACCCTACCACGCAGCCCCCCACCGACCGCATCGCGTCACCGGGCCCCGATCAGGACGATGCGCGGCTCCGCAGGCGCCACGACCGGGCCGGCACGCACGGCGTCTTCCGCCACCTCGAGGACGACCCGGCCCGTAGACTGCAGCCCGCGCGGCTCGAATGCGAGGTGATGCTTCCACTGCTCCGCGACATAGGAGTTGGTTGCGACGGTGTAGGTGCGCCGCGGGTCGACTGGTGCATCCCCGATGCGCAGCGAGACGACCTCGGGCGCTCCCATCCGCAGCTGCCAGGCGAGGGTCAGCCCGCCAAACTCCAGCGGCTGGTACTGGCGCTTCATGAGGAGGTGCAGGGCCCGGACGGACATCCCAATCAGTTCCTCACCGGTCGCCTCGAACACGACCACCTCGTTGCGAAACGGGAACACGTTGTAGAGGTCTCCGAGCGTCAGCGTTCCAGCCGGGATGTCTGCTCGCAGGCCACCGCGGTTGTAGATGCCCACATCCGCGCCCGTGGCGGCCCGCAGCATGTCGCCTGCCCACCGTCCGAGCGGCGTCTCCGCGTCGCCCGAGCGGTCCAGCCCTGCCGCCGCGGTGCCAATCGGCGTGTTGAAACGAGACCGGAGCGCAGTGCTCCACCGCTCCACGAGCGCCCGCGTCCGTGCCGTCGTCGGGCCTGGCGAAGCGTCTGGGAGGAGGTCGACAAGCTCCCCGTCGAGCGAACCGATCCGACCGTCCTCGACCCGAATGTCCAGCACGCCCAGCTGCCGCGCGTATGCACCGGTCTGCACGATCCAGGTGTCCCCGACCCGCTCGGGCGCGGGGATCGCGGTGTGGGAGTGCCCCCCCACGATGAGGTCGATCCCCGCAACCTCCGCAGCGAGCGCGCGGTCGGCCTCGATGCCCGTGTGGGTCAAGGCCACCACGATATCGACCCGGGGCTCGAGGGCGTCGACCTCGGCTGCCGCCACCCCTGACAGCGGAAGGACGTCGAGCCGGGACATCGTTTCGGCAGAGGCAAGGCGCTCGAGGCCCGGTGTTGTCAGACCAAACACCCCGACCCGCACGCCATTGGCCTCCAGCACCACGTGGCGTTGCATGCCGGGAAGGCCTGGCGCATCGCGGTCCCGGGCGCTCCGGACGTTGGCGGAGAGGACCGGCATGGGACTCGCGCGGACGAGGGCCGCCGCGTTCGACCAGCCGCGGTCGAGCTCATGGTTCCCCAGCACCCAGGCGTCGGCCTGTGCGGCATCCAGGAAGTCGACCATCGCCCCACCCCAGGCACCGTGCTCCTGGTATTCCATCAGGGGCGTGCCGGTCAGGAGATCGCCACCGTCCACGTAGAGAACGGCATCTTCGCCAAGACGGGCGCGCAGGGCGCCCAGATGCGCATCAATCAGGTCGAACCCGCCGATGTCCGGTGCACCCGGCAGCCATGCCGCCGGGTTGGCGCGGAAGTGGGTGTGCAGGTCGTTGGTGTGCGCGAGGATGAATCGTCCGGTTTCGGGCGCTACGGGCCCCGTGGGCTCCGCGGGGGCTGCGGGCGGTCGACAGGCCGCGACGAGCAGACACACGACCGGCCACCGGGTCACGCCTTCCCCACCGCAGAGAGGATGGACGCCACCGCGGCAGCGTCCAACACGCCATCGACGCGGTGCACGACGACTCCAGCGTCATCGATCACCCAGGTCTGGGGGATCTGCTGGAACGAGACCGAGAAGGCCGCAAAGAATGCCTCGGCGGAGACCGACTCTCCGATGAGCATGGTGGGCCAGCCGAGGCCCTGCCCGGCGCCAAAGTTCTCCACATGCTCGCGGATGTCGTCCTCGTCGCCTCGTGGATCGAAGAGATCCCATGAGACACCAAGAAGCGACGCACCATCGAGCTGGTCGGCGAGCTGCTTGAGCAGGCCGAACTCCTCCACGCACGGGATGCACCAGGTCGCCCAGTGGTTGACCACTCGCACGCCGCCTCCGGGCCCCAGCCCGGCGCGCAGGGCATCCAGACTGGCGATGGTGCAGGCTGCG
>JAYYRS010000185.1:0-10741 GCA_036126975.1 Myxococcota bacterium | reverse complement strand
GACTGGTCGGTCGAAGGACCCAAGCTCGTCGACAAGGTGATCGGGATGCTCGACGATGCGGGATACATCCCGGGACTCCGGGCGCGAATCACCCACAAGTCGTTCATCGACCCCGACTATTTCGAGGGCGACCTGCGGAGCTTCCTCGGAAATGCCTTCGGCCCCGAGCCCGTGTTGACGCAGTCGGCCTGGTTCCGACCGCACAACCGATGCCCGGACATCGAGAACCTCTATCTGGTGGGCGCGGGCGCGCAGCCCGGCGGAGGAACACCCAGCGTGATGATGTCCGCCAAGATGACGGCTCGCGCGGTCCTGGAGGATCACGCGGGTGTGGTCCAGGTGGCGGAGTCCAAGGCAGGCGGCGAGCGTCTCGCAAGCAAGTGACGTCGCTGACGGCTGGGTTCTTCCCCCATGACGGATGAGTGGCGCTACGACCCACCTCCCGAGCCTCTCGTGGTCCTGCACGAGGACCGGGACACCGTCGTGATCGACAAACCCCCTGGTCTGCTGAGCGTCCCGGGGCGCGATCCGGCCCATGCAGATTCGGCGCTGTCGCGCATTCGCAGGCGTTGGCCGGGGGCGCACGATGTGCATCGCCTCGACCTCGACACGTCGGGCGTGCTGGTCTTTGCGACCCGGCGCAAGGCCGAGCGCGCGCTGAAGGAGGCGTTCCGCGAGCGACGCGTTCAGAAGCGCTATGTGGCCCGCGTTGCGGGTCGGGTCGAGGAGGAAGCGGGGTGCATCTCGTTGCCGCTTCGTCGTGAGGTCGGCCGTCCCCGGTCCGTCGTGGATCGTGCCAATGGACGAGGCGCTCGGACGCGATTCCGGGTCATCTCGCGGGAGGAGGACAGCACCCTGGTGGAGCTGGTGCCGGAGACCGGCCGCAGCCATCAGCTCCGGGTCCATCTGCTGGCCATCGGCCATCCCATCCTGGGAGACCGATTCTACGCGCCGGTGGGTCCGCGCTCGCGGGCCGACCGACTGCTGCTGCATGCGACAGCCCTGGTCTTCCCCCATCCGTTTCACGGAGGACGGGTGTCCGTCGTGGCTGGGGTGCCGTTCAGTTGATGAGCGCGCGAAGGATGTCGACTTCGTAGATGGCGCCGTCTCCTGGATCGATCTCGAGACGGACGGCCGAGCCTGCCGGACCGGTGCCCATCAAGACGAAGTCGTTTGGGTCGATGTCCATCGTCGATTCGCCGTCGACAGAGACGATTCGGTCTCCGTTGCGGAGGCCGGAACGGGACGCGGGTGTGTCCTCGTGGACCCTCGTGATCTCGACGCCGTGCTGGTCGGGGCGAAAGGCGAACCCCATGCCACCCATCCGCTCCTGTGGCAGGACCATCGTGACGTCCAGCCCCTCCCCCGGACCGAGTTCGACCGGCTCGGGGATGGCGAGCGCCCGGAATAGACCGTCCATCCTCCAGGCGTCGATGAAGCAGGCCTCGTCGGGGAAGATCATCACGTCGAGTGCCTCGTCGGGCTCGAGGCGTGTCGGTGGCAGACCGCAGCCGGAGACGAACACGGGTTCCGGTGCCGGGTACACGGCGAGCGGGTCTTCGACGCGCACCCGGAGCATGGCGAGGGCGTCCGCTGGCAAGACGACGGGTTCGCAGACACCGTCGGTCCAGACGACATCGGCGGCTTCGAGTTCGCCGATGCGAAGCAGCGCATTCCCCGTGAGGGGCACGTCGCCCGCCCAGAAACCGTTCTGGTCCAGCATCACCGGGCGTTCCGGGGTGCCGGTCGATTCGAAGTGGAGCCAGCCGGTCCTCGTGGGAGGGCCACCGTCCGCGAAGTCGCAGCGCAGATGGATGGAGGTCGGAGCTGCCGCGTCTTCGCTCGGGATGCCTTCCGCCGACGCCGGGGTCGCGGCCTCGGCCTGCCGGACCTCGGGACCGAGAAGACGCGTGGGGAGGCGGCGCGCCGCCGCCGGCGTACGGTGGGCGGGCGCTCGCGCAGCCCTGTCGCGGTCCGGCTGGTCATCCACCCAGTCGGCAAGGCGCAGACCCAGAGCCATGGTGAAGAGTCCCCCGAGGAGGAGTTCACGACGATGGCGGAAGCGAAGGCCCATGCCCGCAGACTAGCCGCGTATCTGGGCACTTGCGCCCGAAATCTCTCGAGGCGGCCGTGCGGTCTGTCGGGTCCGCTCTGCCCGGTCCGGACCCTGCCTGCCCGCGCTGCGCTCGCGTCGCGTTACCGGCGGCGGGTCTGCCACCACGGAGCTGCCTTGCTTCCCATCATGATGCTGCTGGGTTGCGGCCTGTCCTCCCCAGACGGGACGCATCGAGATGGGGCTGCTCCTCGCCCCCTCCCGCCGGTGGTGTCGCCGCCGGCCGAGGATGAATCCGTGGTCCCGCCAGTGCCCGAGCCTCCCGCCGGCTGTCGGTACTTCTTCTCGGAGAGGGATGCGAACCATGCCTTCGCCGCGCTCTCCGAGCAGGCAGCCGACTGCGCCTTCGAGGGGGTGCATGTCGCTGGAAGTACGCTTTCCGTCCACTTCCGGACCGACGGGGGGCGGGACGCCATCGTTGCCTTGCAGAGCGCTCGATGCGAGGGTCCGGGGGAGCAGGCGGGAGGGCTTCATCTCTCGCCCGATGATGCCGCCAGCCAGTCGTGTCCGGGTTCGGTCGCCCTGATCCGGAGGCTCGCGGGCAGCGACCACCTTCCGGTGGGAACAGCGGGCACCTACGGCGAGTAGCGCCCGCCTCGAGGCTTCCGTCGCGCTTCGGACGGGGAGCGGGGGTGTGCATCGGGCGGCTGCAGGGGGACGCGGATTCGCGGACCCGCGCGGGAACGGCTACCGTGGGGCGGCCCCGGAGACCGCATGTCGACCACCCGAAGGACCGTTGTCCGCCTGCTCGCAACCGGAACAGCGGGGCTCGCGTTGCCGTCCGCTTGCGCGCCGGATTCCGATGAGAAGGAAGGAGGAGGTTCGTCGGATGCGGGTGGGGATGGAGGCCTGGATGACGGCAACGGCAGCGGTGCGCCGGACACGGGGGGAATGACGGGTGGAGGAACCGGCGGCAGCGGTTCGTGCGAGGCCACCGCGAGCGATGTGGAGGGTCCGTACTACACGGCGGATGCACCTGAGGTCGTCGCGCTCGCCGAGCCGGGAGAGCCCGGGACCCGCATCCGGATCGAAGGCCTCCTGGTAGACGCGGCGGACTGCGAGTCGGCGCTTCCGGGGTTCGTGGTCGATCTCTGGCATGCTGATGACGGGGGTGTCTACGACAACGTCGGATACAAGCTCCGCGGGCGGGTGACCGCGGCGGACGACGGGTCCTTCGCATTCGAGACGATCCTCCCGGGGCGCTACGACACCCGACCGGTTCGCCACATCCACTTCAAGGTCTGGTCTGCGGATGGCGCAGAGGTCCTGACTTCCCAGATCTATTTCGAAGGCGACGAGGACTACAGCCCGGCCGTGCACACCGGTCCCGTGGTCGCACTGGACGGTGCTGGCGTCGGCCAGCTGGTGCTGGCGGTGGCCAACCCGGCCTGAGGGCAGCGCTGCGCTGCGCTGCGGGTCAGGCGTCGCATTCGACCGGCGCCGCGTGCCACGCGATGCGCCTGTCCTCCGCCCGGATGAGGTCACCCTGCGGTGCGATGGTCAGCGTGCCGCCTCCGTCGAGCTCGGGAGGAAACTTGACGACCAACCGCCCAGGCTGCGCGTCCCAGTAGCCCCGGTGGTCCGTGGGCTTCCCGGGTCCGTCTGGACCGACGGTCCGGGTCGAGATCCGAACGCGCGAGCTGGTCCCGCCGTCGCCTTCGCCTTCAAACGTCAGCGTCTGGAGGGAGCCGAACGCGCCGACACCGGGTCCGTAGACGGTCACCCCCCGCAGCGCGCTCCGGACGCTCCGGACGTCTCCCATGTGGACGCCCTCGAGCATGCGATACCGCAGGTTGGTGCGCAGCCCGTCGAGGTCCTCGTCTGTCTTCATGCGGACCTTGCGCGTGGGGTCGAGGGCGACCGCACGCTCGAGATGGTGCATGACCGAAGAGAGCGTGGCGTCGTGCTCGCAGGTCCCATCCGCGGCGAGAAGCTGCATCAGGGTGCAGGCGAGGTTGTAGTGGGCCAGCGCGTGGTTGGCATCGGCGCGCAATGCGAGGAGGAAGAGGTGCCGGGCCTGGGGAAGCATCCCGGCCTTGTAGCAGCGATAGCCCCCGGTGTTGAGCGCCTCCGCGGTCGACTGTCGTGCAGCCGCTCCGTCCGGGAACGCCGCCATGGCCTCCTTGCATCGCACGATGGACTCGTTGCCATGCCGGACCTGCTCAGCCGGCGGCGCGGTGGCCGGGCCCGGTTGTGGTTCGGCCCCCTGCTGGGCGCTGGCGCGGGTCGGCTCGGCATCCGGGCGCGGTGCGGCGTCCGGCATCGGGGGAGGCCCTGCGCAGGAGAGTGCGAGACCGAGTGACAGGAGGGGGCGCATGGGACTCCCGGGAGGATGGCCGCCGTATCCGATCCGCGTTCCAGGAGCAGTCTGGCTGTCTCCGACCGGTGCGTCGCGCCGCTGCTCCGCTGCGGGGACGGGTTGATGGGGGGCCCTGCCAAGCCGGTGCACGACGAGCCGCGGGTCCGTGCGCGGGCTACGGTCCGGGGCGCAGCGGGAGATTTCTCAGCCCCGGAGCGTGCGTGCCCCTGTCCCTGCGCTTCGACACCGCACCGCCTGCCGACCACAGCCGGAACCGGATCGGTCTCGGCCGCATCCTGGCTGCCGGAGGCGGCGTCGCCGGCCTCGCGGTCGCGGAGCGGGACGGCGTTCGTGTGCTCGCGTCGGATTCGCTCGTCGGGAAGTGGGCGCCAGGCTTCACGGGCCCGGCCCACGCGGTCGCCCTGTCTGCGGACGGCACCCGGCTCGCGCTTGCGACCCAGGCAGTGGTCCAGCTCTGGAGCATCGATGGGCTCATCGAGGAGCGGGCCATCCCGGCGGGGGCGACCTGCCTCGCATTCGATGATCGGGGGCAGCTGGTTGCCGGCAGTGGCTCGGCGGCGACCTGGGTGCAGCTCGGCTCCGATTGGGGCTCGTTCGCGACGCATGAGCGGGGTGTGCTGTGCGTGGACCGCGCCGGATCGGTGGTCCTCAGTGGCGGCGCGGATGCGCAGGTCACATGGACCGACCTGGAGGTGGGCAAGGCATCCCTGTTCCAAGGGCATGTCGGTGCGATCAAGGCGGTGCGGCTGGTGCGGGGCGGTCGAGCCCTGAGCGCCAGCCTGGATGGCTCGGTCCGGCTCTGGTCCGGCCCGGATGGTCGCTGTGTGTGGACGGCCCGGCCCCCGGTCGGGGCTCCCTGTGCGCTGGCGGTCGACGGCGGAACGGTGCTGGTCGGGGGTGAGACAGGCGCGATGGCGTTCCTCGATCTGGACGGAGGAGAAGTGGAGGGCGTCCTGCTGGGGCACCGGCGACCGATCGTCGCGGTCGGTTTTCATGCGGGGGGCGGTGCCTGGTCCGTTGCGCAGGATCGATCCGTCCGGACGTGGCGCCGGGAGGACGCGACCCGACTGCCGCCGCTGCTCGGTCATCGCGGAGGCGTCCGGGCCTGTCTCCTTGCGTCGGATGCAGCATGGACCGGCGGGCGAGACGGCACGCTCCGGGCGTGGAACCTGGCGCGTGGTGCCGAGATGCAGCGCCTCCGCGTGGGTTCGAGCGCCGTGCAGGCCATCCATCAGCTGGCCACGGGCGAGTTCGTCGTGGGGTGTGGCGACGGGAGCGTCATCCGGCTCGATTCCGAGGGAAGGATTCGCTGGACCCGGACGCCTGCACACGATGGTCCTGTGACGTGCCTCGGGCTGCTGCCCGACGGGCCACTGCTGAGTGGCGGAGCAGATGGTGTGCTGCGCGCCTGGGAGCCCGGTGATGGTGCACCCCTGTGGGCGGGCGCCTGGCATACGGACCGGCTCCGCTGCCTCTCCGTGGGTCCGGACGGTCAGGTCGCGACCGGTGGATACGATGGACTCGTCCGGGTTGGAGAGCCGTTCGCCGCGGGCGGATCCCCGCTGTGCCGTCATGACGCGGTCGTCGTCGGGCTGGCGTGGTGTGGGCGCCACGTCGTGTCCGGTGCGCTGGATGGGTGCCTCCAGACCACCGGTCCCGCGGGTGTGGTGTCCCAGACCATGGCCCATCGGGACGGCGTGGTGGGCGTCCGCGCTCTCGGCGAGGATCGGGTGGTGAGCATTGGACGGGACGGCCTCGTGCGGACATGGCATGCCCGAGACCTCTCTGCGCTCGAGACGATGGATCTCGGGGTTCCGCTGGACGGAATCGGTGGCTCCGAGGATACGCTGCTGATCGGAGACCGCAGGGGTGGTGTCCACCTCGTCGACATTCTTCCGTGAACACCATGGTGCGGTCACGCCGGTCGTGGCGCATCCCTGGCCGCTACCAGACGGGCCCGCCGTCTCCGGTCGCATTCCAGCGCGTCCCTCGGTTCCCGGGGATGTCGGTACCGTCGGGAGCCGTGACGAAGTTCCCCTGATCTGCGAAGGCACGCTCGGTGCTGGTTCGGCCGCCGACATTTCGCACAGGCCGGATCACGCCGTCCGTCGTGCGAACGGAAGCCACCTCGTGCGGTGCGGCGCGGAGGTCGACGAGTGCTCCCTTCCGGGCTGGATTCAGGAGTTGTTCCTCGTTTCCCAGCGGGTCCGAGATGGTCTTGGCCTTCAAGGTCCATACCAGCAGGGCGGTGGGGTCCCGGTCGGGATGTGCCCGTGCGAGGAGGTCGGCGCAGCCGAAGAACTGCTTCCCGATGTCGTTCTGGTTGACCGGGCCCGCCATCAGGCACACGCCAGCGAGCAGGTCGCAGTCGTCAGGCAGGTCGATGAGTCCGGCGAGCTCGGCAGTCAGTGCGCTCCGGGCCGCGGCTGCACCCGCGGCGCGGATGGCCCCCTCCCAGGGTATGCCGAGGCGGTCGATGTCTCCTCGATCCAGACCGCCGATGTAGATCCGTTGTCCTGCGAGGGCGAATGCCTTTCGTCCACGCTCGGCATTTCGGCTCAGGAACCGGCCGCTCGGGAGGTCGGCCCAGCTGGGGAGTGTCTCGACCACCTTGTCGGTGACGGCCTCGAGTTCTCCGCGGATCTGCCGGAGATGGCCCTTCCCCCCTGGAGTGAGCACGTCCACGCGATCCAGGAGGAGGGTTCGCTTCGCTGCTGCGCGTTCGAGGCCGGTCCAGTGCACCATCGCGTTGTAGGCGGCACGGCCGCACATCTCCCCCAGCGCCGCCGGTATGTCCATGTCCTGGCGCACCTGATAGGCGGCGGGCGCCTTGGCCTCGTTGTTCACGCCGGGCTGGATGCGCTCGCTGCGCATGGCCAGGACCGATGCGGCGAGTCGCCGCGCCGCCTCTTGCGGCACATCGAGGGGTGTCGGCAGACCCCCGACCTGTACGACGAGCTGTACGCCCCAGCCCCTGCGGCGGTCCGCGCTCGACAGCCCGGCGAGGTCCTCCAGTCCACGAATCTCGGCTGCGTTCTCCGCACGGACATCGGCGCCTGCGAACGGCGCCATCATCACGTTCGCGGCGCGCCTGCCGGCGCTTGCGAGGACCGCTGCGCGCTCGTACGCCTCGGCGAGGATGCCGGCATGCAGATGGACGAGGTATCCAATGGTTGGGATGTCGACCGCATTGCGCCGCCACTTCGACCACGCCCGCCAGGGCACGCTCAAGATGCTCTGGACGGGCTTGTGCCCGACGAACGTGAGCAGCTGGGTGAACGGGGTCCGGTAGGGCTGGCCGAGCACGATGTGGGTGTGCGTCGCGTTGGGCAAGGCAGGGCCCTCCCTCCGATCCAGCTGGCCGAGCAGTCTGGTCGCCTTCGCGCTGTCGTCCGGTCCGAGCGTCACCTGCCGAAAGCCGCGATAGTTCGTGCTCTGCCGGCTGGAGAGCAGTCCCAGCGACAGCTCCTCGAACAGGGCCTGCTCCGTCGGGGCCGGCGCGTCGGGTGCGAAGGTGGTGGGACGCGGCAGGCTCAGGAGCAGCTCGGCCGCGCGGACCTGCTCGCCCCGCAGGGCCATCCGGGTGCGGTAGCCGACGGGCGAGCCGCTCTGCAGACCCCGTGGCAGGTGGTACCGGTTGGGCTTCTCGCCATCATCGGGCAGGCGTGCGCTGCGTCGGACACGCTGTGTTCGCGGAGGAGGTGCGATGGGGACGAGTGTGACAGGTAGCTGCATGCCGGCCTCGGGCTGCGGTGCCATGTAGCCTGCACAGACGGAACGGGTGCGATGCTGCCCGCTGCGCGACGCTCGATGGGCGCGTTGCAAGGTCGCATCACCCATGGATCCTGCGCGATTGGGTGCGCCCGCCGCCGCTCCGCGACTGCGGCCCCTTGACGGGTGCGTTCACCCCGGCTGCGCCCCGCTCCGAAGAGCATCGAGCGTCGCTCGGAGCTGGTGGTTGGCAGGGTAGAGGACGGTCGTCCGGCGCATCAGGACGCCCAGCGCCTTGCTCGCACCTTGATCATCGAGAATCCGCAGCCTCACTGCCATGATCTCGGGGTCATCGTTCTGTCTTGCGCGCGGCGCATCGAGGCTGTCGCTTGCCGCCTGCAGATGGCCCAGCTGTCGGAGAGCCTCCGCTCTCAGGGCATACAGCCGCGGTGACGGGGAACGGAACCGCATCGCCTCTTGGTGCCAGTCCAATGCCTCTTCCGGGCGCCCTTGATGGAGGGCGAGCCGGCCGGATGCGAGGTGCGCCCGCAGGGTCGGTCCGCGCTGGAGGGAGAGCCAGAGGTCCGCCGCGGCGCCCTCCAGATCGCCTTCATCGATGCGCAGGTCAGCGCTGGCTGCGAGCAGGGCCGGCGCGTTGGGTGCGACTCCCAGTGCCTCCCACAGTGTCGTCCACGCCTTGGTGGTCGACCCCGTGGACCGATGGTCATCGATGATGTCGATGTAGAGGCGAATCCTCCGCCCGATGGGCAGATCGCTGGCGCGCAAGTGTTCGGTGTGGAGGGCGGCAGCCCTGGGCGAGGCGGCGGCACGAAGGCTGTCCGCGTGGGCTTCGATGCCGCGCGACTCGTACCATGCCGAACCCAGGGCGAGTTCGAACGCTGCGTTCGCGTCAGCATGATGGCCGGTGTTGGACCATGCTGCGGCCAGCGTCGCCATCGCGTCCGGGTTGTCGGGGTCCCGATCGAGAATCCGCTGGGATGCCATGGCAGCCTGGCGTGGGCGGCCCTGGTGCAGCAGATGGGCGGGGAGTGCCGGGCCCGGTCCGGGGGCGGCCATGGCCACGAGAAACAGCGGAACAAGGGGCAGCACAGGGACCATCGCGGACCGTCCCCTGCCGCGCGGGTGGAGAGGACCGGTCGGGGGGAGTGGAGAGTATACGAACGGGACCCACCCCGGCCAGCAGCCGGGGTGGGTCTCGGTGCGGGGTTCCTCCCCGTCGTCATTTCTCGCATCGATGTTCGGTTCTACCGTAGGGAAGCGGCCCGGATGAGGAGCGAAGGGAGGGGAGACGGGGTGCCACGTCGCGCACATCGAATTTCCAGAAGCGGCAGGGGAAGCGGTGTCCCGGGGGTGGCGGTTCGGTCTGGCGGATGCCAGCTGGCAGGCACATCTGCGAGACCCGGTCGTGTGAATGGGCGGAGCGGGCCCGGCCCAGCGGGAAGCTCCGCGCGTTGGCACGCCCCCGTCACATGAGCAGCCGAGAGCGTCGGTTAGGGGCCCGGCCGGTCCACACCCGACCACATGGAGGCCTCCCTGGCCATCGAGCGCACTCTCTCCATCATCAAGCCCGACGCCACCAGCAAGAACCTGCTGGGGAAGATCATCAGCCGGTTCGAGGCCGAGGGGCTGACCATCGCTGCCGTTCGCAAGGTGTGGCTCTCGAAGCAGGAAGCCGAGGGCTTCTATGCGGAGCACAGCGAGCGTCCCTTCTTCGGAGAACTCGTTGATTTCATGACATCCGGCCCTTGTGTCGTGATGGTGCTGGAGGGCGAGGGCGCAATCCTCAAGAACCGGACCATCATGGGTGCAACCAACCCCGAGAAGGCGGACGAGGGCACCCTTCGCAAGCTCTATGCCGAGAGCATGGGCCGGAATGCCGTGCACGGTTCCGACTCTCCGGCATCGGCCGCCCGGGAGACCAGCTACTTCTTCCAGGGAATCCAGATCTTCTGAGCCGCCGGCTGGGGGACGTGCCTCGCCACGGGTCCGCAAGGCGTCGCGGCGTCGGACGCTGACTCCGTCAGTGTCACGGCGATGACGTCGGCACCCGGGACCAGCGTAGGCTGTCGTTCTTCCTGCGGATGCGGATGGAATCGCCTCGGGTGAGGCCGGCCTCGACCCCCGGGTCCACGGTGACCTGGAGAGGGCGCCCGGGAACCGGGCAGCCCAGTGCCTCCAGTGGACGGGTGGGCCGGACCACGAGTCGGGGAGGATCGGATTCCTTGACGACGAGAACCTCCACATCGATTTCGCAGCCCTCCGTGGCACCCCCCGCCGCCGTGGTGCCGATCAGCGACCACAGCTCCAGCACCATCTGTCCGTGGACGCCTCGCTCCTCGGAATGCTGGTAGTGGAAGACCGGCAGGCGGCCTGGCGGGATCGCGGTGGGGTCCACACCGGGCACGCCGGTGAAGCGGACGGTCCGGGGCTCCCGCGGACACGCGCCCTGGGTGTCCCACCCGACCGGTCGGAGCAGCGCGACCCACGCACGCTCTCCGGCGGCCACCGGCGCGAAGCCCAGCTCCGCGGCGAGGGTGCAGCGGTGGCGGGGACCCGCGAGCGCCGCGCCCAGCAGA
>JAYYRS010000184.1:0-5912 GCA_036126975.1 Myxococcota bacterium | reverse complement strand
GACGGATTTCGCGGTGCCCGATGCGGCCCTGCCCGAGATGATGGATGCATATGCAGCCGTCGGCATGTCCCACGTGTGCTTCGGGCATATTGGCGACAATCACCTGCACCTGAACCTCCTGCCGAGGACCCCCGCAGAGCTCGCACAGGCCCGAGACCTCTACGGTTCCCTGGCGAGGCGGGCGGTCGCGCTCGGCGGAACCGTTTCGGCGGAGCACGGGATCGGGAAGATCAAGCGGGGTCTGCTGGCCGAGATGGTCGGACCCGATGTGCTCGCGGACTTCCGCGCCTTGAAGCGCGCCGTGGACCCAGCTGGGGTTCTCGGTCGGGGCACCCTGTTCTGAGCCGTTGCGCGCCCGCGGACGCGCGACGCGTCTGTGGTGGCCGTCCCCCGATGTCCAGCCGGTGGCATGCGGGTCGCGCACCGGCCCCCACCGTGTGAGACTCCCGCCCCGACCCGGCCATGGAGAATCCCGTGAGGCGTACTTTTCTGGTTGCAGCCCTCCTGACGCTCACCGCATGCACAGGGCAGTTCGTGCCCGACGACAAGGTCGATGACACCGGCGAAGGCACCGGCGGCGGCGGCGGCGAGACCGGAGGAGACGGCTCGATGCCCGGCGACGCCGACGGCGACGGATACACGCCCGAGGACGGCGACTGCGACGACGACAACGCCGCGGTCTTCCCGGGCCAGGACGAGCTGTGCGACGACATCGACAACGACTGCGACGGCGCCATCGATGATGACCCGGTGGATGCCACCACCTGGTACTTCGACGGCGACCAGGACGGGCACGGCGACCCGTTCAACACGGCCGTGTCCTGCGAGCCGTACACCAACTTCGTGGACGTCGGCGACGATTGCGACGACGCACGCGACTACGTCAACCCCTCCGCGCCCGAGCTCTGCGATGGCCTGGACAATGACTGCGACGACGAGGTCGACGAAGACGTGGCGCCAGAGGACGCCAACACCTTCTACATCGACGGTGACGGCGACGGCTACGGCTCGCCAGACGCCACCGTCCAGGCCTGCGAAGCGCCCGAGGGCTACTCGGACACCGACGACGACTGCGACGACTCCGAACCGATGATCAACCCCGGGGCGGCCGATGCCACCGCAGACGGCGTCGACAACGACTGCGATGGGTCGATCGACGAAGACGCCTCCTGCAACGACTTCCGGCCCTTCGGCATCGGTTCGACCGCCAGCCGCATCTATGACACCACCGCCTACGACGGCGGCTCCTACACCGAGACCGTGATCATCACGTCCTGGGCACCCTCCTCCGGTCTCGCGACGGTCCAGCGTGTCATGCTCGGCAGCACCGGCGCGAGCTGGACGGTCACCGAGGACCATCGGTGTGCCACCACCGGCGAAGTGTCGATGACCGGCTACAGCCTGAGCGATGGAGGCTTGACGAGCGCCACCGTCACCTTCTCATCGGGCCGGACGGACCTGCTCGCGGTGGCAGACATGAGCCCCGGCACCACATGGCGGTACGCCTACGACGCGGAGGACGCACTCTTCGGCGCACTCTGGTCGGTCTCCGGCACCTTCGAGGTGGTGGGTTCCGAGTCCGTGACCGTCCCCGCAGGGACATTCGACGCGCTCAAACTGCAGAACAGCTACAGCCTGGTGGACGAATCCGGCAGCGGGTACTCGCGGAACAGCACCGCGACGAGCTGGTGGGTGCGCGGCCTCGGCGTGGTGAAGGTCACCGACACGGACCGCTCCGGCCGCACCTGGGAGCAGCGCGAGCTGCAGTCCTACACCGGCTTCACTCCCTGACCCGCCGGCGGCGGGGCTGCCCGCGCCGCTACGCCCGCCGCTTCCGCGCGTGCGCCTCGAAACCCAGCAGGCGGACCGCCTCGCCCCAGCTCGTGGCTCGGCGGGGCCGCCGGAGATCAGCGAGCCTTGCCGCGAGGTCTGCCGGAACGGGCTCGCTCCGCCACGCCGCCTCCGGCAGCGCGGTGACCAGCGCGACCTTCCCCATCCGGTGCACCTCGAAGTCCGTGGCCTCGACCGCCTCCGCGACACGCGAGAAGCCCGCCACCTTGCGCCCGTCGATGAGGACGTGCCACTTGTCCGCCCCGCGGCCGCGGGCGAGCACCTCGATGGTCGTGAGCCGTCCCTCGCCCGCAGCGCGACGGGATCGGAACAGATGCAGCGCGAGTCCAGCGACACCAAGCGATTCCCAGCCGTTGCCCGAGATGGCCCGGATCTCGGGGTCCACCTCCATGCTGAGGGGGTCGAAGGCCTTCGCGCGCGCCTGGATCTCCGCCAGCGTGATGCTGCCGGCCTCGAACTCGAACCCTGGATAGTCGAACAACAGCTGGTGCCACGACTCCCGGACCTCGCCGAGTTCCCGACCCTCGAGGTCCAGGTCGTTGGGCATGCCCGCGAGACTGGGGAGACTCACGAGCTCGAGGTCCGAGAGGTCCACGAAGTCGAGGACGAGGCAATCGCGCTTGCCTGCGGAGAGCCGGGTCCCCCGGCCCACACACTGCGCGTACAGCGCCTCGGAGCGCGTGGGCCGCGCCATCGCGATGCACGACACCGCAGGGTCGTCGAAACCCTCCGTGAGCACGCCCACATTGGTGAGCACCTGGATCCGCTCCTCCCGGAACGCCTGGAGGACCATCGCGCGGTCCTCTGCCTTGAGTTTTCCGTGGACGATGCCCGAGGGCACGCCCAGCGCTGCCAGGGCCTTGGCGAGATGGGTTGCATGGGCCACCGTCACGCAGAAGGCGATGGTGCGGCGGTCTCGGGCAAGCTCCTGGATCGCGCGGGCAACCAGCGCATTCCGCTCCTCGATATCGACTGCCTGCTCAAGGCTCTCGACGTCCAGATCGCGTCCGGCGGGCCGCACCCCCTCGAGGTCCGCAGCCGTCTGGATCCGGAACCCCCGCAGCGGCACCAGGTAGCGATCCTCGATCATCTGGTGGAGATCGCGGGTGTAGATGATCTCCTCGAAGACGTCTTCCAGGCCCAGCCCGTCTGCCCGGTTCGGTGTCGCCGTGAAACCCAGCAGTGTTCCGGTCCATCCCGGCTCGAAACAACCCAGCTCTGCCAGGACGCGCTTGTTGTCGTCGGCGGCCGCGTGGTGGCACTCGTCATAGATCACGAGACCAAAGTCCCAGTCGGCGCGGAGTCGCTCGAGACGCCGGGTGTGCAGGCTGCGAATGCTGGCGACGACGGCCTTCACGCCGGTTGCCGCGCGCAGGCTTCCCTGCTCGACCGCCACCAGCGCCGGGTCACCGAGTGCCCTGCCGAGCTTCTCGGCGGCCTGCTGGACCAGCTCCGTCCGATGCGCCAGGACGAGCACCGGCTGGCGCGCCATCCGGGCGAGCTCGCTGAAGATGACGGTCTTTCCTGCACCCGTCGGCAGCGCGACGAGCATGCGACGCACGCCCCGTCTCCGGCCGTCGAGGACCGCCCGGGTCGCGTCCTGCTGGTACGGGCGGAGCGTGAAGCGCTGGGTCACGGGGCTCCTCCTTCGCGCCCCTGGCTATGCGCGCGCGCGCCATGCGCAAGCCGACGCCGCTCCAACGGCCGCGTGTAAGCTGCCGGCGCCCTCCGCGTTGCCGTGCTGGGCGACAAGGGAGGCTCCCCGGTGACCAATGCCGACTCCGGGCTCATGCCGCTCCGGCATGAACAACACCTCGTAGACCGGATCCGGGGGGGCGAACGAGCCGCAGCCGCGGCGCTGTATCGCGCCTATGGAGACCGTCTGTACCGGGCCGCCATCCTGCCACGCCTCGGAAACCGTGAGCTGGCGGAAGATGTGCTCAAGGACACCTTCCGACTCGCGCTGGAGCGCATCGAGCAGTACCGACCCCAAGGCCGCAGCATCTACTTCTGGCTGCGGCGCATCGCCATCAACCGCGCCATCGATGTGCATCGCTCGCGGCAGCGCCAGCGACGCCACGAACAGCGGCACAGCCAAGAAGAGACGATCGACCGCACGATGGGTACGCCCGCGCCCCGGCCGGACCGTGGCGCGGAAGTCGAGGAGACCCGGTCCCTCGTTGAACGCAGCCTCTCCTCGATGAATCCCCGCTACGCGATGGCCCTCAGACTCCGGCTCATCGAGGACCGGGATCGTGCCGAGTGCGCCGAGGCGATGGGCGTGACCCTGGGGAACTTCGACGTCATCCTGCACCGCGCCTGCAAGGCCTTCAAGAAGGTCTACCCACCCTGAGCCGCAATCCGCCCCCGCATCGACCCCTCCCTCCCGTTCCGGCAGACCGAACACCCAGACATGACGACCGAATCCCACCAGGCCGAGCTCCTTGCCCGCTGGCTCTCCGAGAGCCCGCCGGGGGCGATTCGTTCCGCGCCACCGAGCGGACTGGATGCGGATGTGGTGGACGCCATCTCCGCGCTGCGGCCGGACTGCGCTCCGACACCCCGGGTGGGCATCGACGACATCCTGCTCGAGGTGGCGGATGGACCACTCGCGGAGGCCGTGGACCCGGCCGCCGCCGGAGCGCTGGGGGCGCTCCTCGAGGGCGCATCGTCGCCCCACGAGCTCGACCCGGACGTCCTCGATGCCGTCAGCGTCCTGCAACCGGCCCGGGCCCCGGCGCCGCGGGTCAGCATCGATGACATCCTCGCCGCGGTCGAGGCCGGTCCACTCGCCAGGGCGCACACAACGGACGCCCCGGACGGGACGGTGCCGACCGGCGATGGATCACACGCGCATCGCTCTGGCGCCCCGCCCGCAGCACGTCGGCGTCTGCCGACCTGGGTCTGGCCGAGCCTCGGCGGCATCGCGATGGCCGCGACCGCCCTGCTCTTCGTGGCACCGGTCGCACAGCAGGCCATGGACGCTCCTCCCGCGGGCTCCGTCGCGTCGGAACCCGAGGCCCAGCAGACCCCGCGCACGCTGACCACCACCCCCGAGGCGCCGTCCGGCAACGGTTCGGCCGCCGAGGGATCGGCCACGCCGGTCGCGGTGGTCGCATCGGCAGAGGCAGGAGACGGACAGGACGGCGCGGAGTCTCCCGCCTCGTCGCCCGCGCCCGGTGCGGACGACCCGACCACTGGCTCCGGGACCGGGGCGGTGCGTCTCGGGACCCGCGGCGGCGCAGCGGATGGACGCGCCCGCTCGCAGGACACCCGGTTCTCTGAAGCGCTCTCGCCCATCGGTGCGGCGCCACCGGAGCGAATGGCGGCCGCGGCTCCGTCCGACCGCTGGCGCCCCGAAGAATCCGCCGCCGATGCTGCGCCGCCCCCCCCCGGACCGGAGCCCCGCGCGCGCCCTTCGACGCAGCCCCGGGCCGCGGAGGACACGACGGCTGGCGGCGCCAGGGAGTATGGGGTCGGCGCACTGGACGCTGCCCCCGCCACCGAGGCGACAGGACGCACCCGCAAGCGCACGCGGGCGAGGCGTCCGCGCCGCACGCTCGAAGGGGAGGTCCTCGAAGCCGAGCGCACCCGCTCCGCCGCAGCGTCCGTCCCTGCACCCGGGCCGCGGTCCGACTCGGCGTCCGGAGCAGACGAATCCGCGGCGGCGGCGGACCTGGCCAGCCTTCGCGCCGCGGCATGGCCGCTGCAGGCGGCGCCTTCGACGCGCAGCGCGGACCCGGACGGTTGGTCGACCGCCGACCGCGCGAGGAAGGACGGCGACGCCGACGCACTGGCGCGCGCACTCGATGCGCTGCTCCAGGGTCCCGACGATTCGGTCGCGCAGGAGGCCGCGTGGGAACTGGCGCGACACCACCTGCGCAGCGGGCTTCGCGACCGGGCACTCGATGCCATCGCGCAGGGGTTGGAGCGGGCGGGCGGCCATCGGATTGCGCGCGCCCGGCTGTACGCCCTGCAAGGGGAGATCCTCGAACAGATGGGCGACGCTGGGGGTGCGCGAACCGCCTATCAACGCGCCATCCGCGCCCGCTGAGCCTCCC
>JAYYRS010000183.1:0-4779 GCA_036126975.1 Myxococcota bacterium | reverse complement strand
ACCGACGCTCGCCACTGCTGCAGGCCTGTCCACGGAGGGGATGACGGGATGGCCCCTTCAGGGACTGGTGTCGGGTGAGCGGACCGACGCATTTGCCGCGCGGCCGCAGGCCTTCGGGCGGCCGCTGTACGGTGCGCGCCGATGGGGTGTGCTCCACGGCGACACGAAGTACACCAGCCACCTCGGCGCGGATGCCCGTTTCGACCTCGCAGCAGACCCCGGAGAACTGGATGACCTCTTCCGCTCTGGAGAGGACACACAGGTGCACCGCGATGCGAGGGGAGAAGCGCTCGGGACGCCCGTGCGGCAGGCGCTGCGGCTGGTCCCCACGAAGGGCAAGGATGAGGTCGTGCTCGAGCTGACCGTCCAGGGTGGCGTGGATGGCGCCTTCGCCGCCCAGGACCCTCGCATGCGCTCGAAGGCGACCGTGACGGTCGATGGAGACCGTGTCCGTGTGGAGTGGGCGAAGAAGCAGACCGCCCAGCGCGAGGTGTACATCGTGCCCACGCTCCCGGTGGAGGAGGCGGCGCTCGGGCTCTCCGGGCAGGTCGTCACGGACAAGGGCATCGCCAGCTTCTCGGCGGAGGTCGCGGCTCCAGCGCCAGCGGATGGCCGCTCGAGGACCTTCGCTCGCCTGCGGGGCAAGGGACGGACGGTCTCCGTCAGCTACGTCACGGTGCCGGTCTTTGCCCAGGATGCGACCCAGCTCGCGGGCTTCGATGACGAGTCCAAGAGCGCCCTGCAGGCACTCGGCTACGTCGACGAGGAGGAAGAGGACGGCGGGGAGTAGCGGGGGGACGCTTCCATCCGGACCGTATCCGCCTCACCCATGTCTTCCTGGATGTCGACGGGGGGCCCGGAGCGGATCTTCTGGACCAGTGGGTCGAGGCCCGCGCCCGACAGCACCTGGGCCAGCTCGCCGGTCCGGGCCGGATCGATGACCAGCGTGGTGGCATCGATCACGGCGACCACGAAGGAGCCGAGATCGACGAGCGCGCGAATCTCCTCCAGCAGCGACTCGCTCTCGACCTGCAGGAGGGTCACGTTGCGATGCACGATGGGGTCCGGGTTGCTCATTCCGCCACCTCGATCTCGTAGCCATAGCCCTGCTCGGCGAGAAACAACTGCCGCTTCTCTCCGAAATCCTGCTCGACCGTGTCGCGACTGAGAAGCGTGTAGAACCACGCCTGGTTCCCGTTGCGCTTGGGACGGAGGATCCGGCCCAGCCGCTGTGCTTCCTCCTGTCGACTCCCCCAGGTGCCGCTCACCTGCACGAGGACATCGGCGTCTGGCAGGTCCACCGAGAAGTTGCCGACCCGGGAGATGACGAGCACCCGGACCTCGCCGGTGCGGAACGCCTGGAAGATGGCATCGCGTTCGGACTGGCGGGTCCGCCCGGTGATGAGTGGAGTTCCCCATCGGTCCGCGAGTTCCTGCAGCTGGGACAGATACATGCCGATGACGAGGATCCGGCCCTCGGGATGGCGCCCCATCAACATCTCTGCGACCGCAGCCTTGGCCGGATTGGTGGCGGCCATCCTGAACTTCTCCCGCTCGGCAGCGGTGGCGTAGGGCAGCCGCAGGTCCGCGGGCAGCGGAACGCGGACCTCCGTGCAGCGGGCCGAGGCGATCCATCCCTGGTGCTCCAGGTCCTTCCATGGCATGTCAAAGCGCTTGGGCCCGATCAGCGCGAAAACGTCTCCCTCATGGCCATCCTCCCGCACCAGCGTGGCGGTGAGCCCGAGGCGTCGCCGCGCCTGGATGTGGGCGACGGTGCGGAAGATGGGAGCGGGCAGCAGGTGCACCTCGTCATAGATCACCAACCCCCAGTCCTCCTTGTCGAAGAGACCGAAATGGACGAAGGCGTCTTCCCGGGAGCGGCGCCACGTGAGCATCTGGTAGGTGGTGAGGGTGACGGGGCACACCTCCTTGGTCTCGCCGGAGTATTCGCCGACCTGGTCTGCGGTGAGCGTCGTCTTCTCGAGGATCTCTGCGCGCCACTGCCGCAACGCCGTGATGTTCGTGCAGAGGATGAGGGTCTTCATGCCGAGCCGGGCCAGCGCCGTGAGGCCCACGATGGTCTTTCCCGCTCCGCAGGGCAGCACGACCACGCCGCTGCCGCCCTCTCCAGTTCCCGTTGGCCCCGCCAGGAATGCGTCGACAGCGTGGCTCTGGTAGGTGCGCAGCTCCCATGCGCCACCGTGGATGAGCGATGACGTCAGCGCAACGTCGATTCGGTCGCCGTCCCGGAACCCCGCGCGGTCCTGGACGGGAAGACCGTGTGCGATGAGGGCCTGCTTGAGCTCGCCTCGCGCACTCGCCGCGACGGCGGTCCGGTGTGCATCGAGGTGACGCCCGAGGAATGGCCGAACGGAGCGCAACCCGCGCACCTCCGCCATCAGGGCGCCCTCGTCTGCTTCGAGGAC
The DNA here is from genome assembly GCA_036126975.1 of Myxococcota bacterium. Taxonomy (GTDB): domain Bacteria; phylum Myxococcota_A; class UBA796; order UBA796; family UBA2385; genus JAYYRS01. The sequence goes on along the minus strand of JAYYRS010000183.1, from coordinate 2,353 downwards.
CAGTCCGTCATCTTCGGTTCGGAGCACCAGGCGGCCGTACCGCGCCATCGTCTCCTGGATGCCCTGGGGAACGTTGGGTGGCACCGGGTACTTGGACCACTTCGTCAGCGCGCCCAGTACGTCCGCGACGGTGACGCCGGCGGCGGCGGCGTTCCAGAGGCTGAGCGGCGTGATGCGATAGGTGTGGAGGTACTCGGGAGACTTGACCAGTTCAGCGAACGGGGCGAGGGCGTCTCGTGCTGCCGCGAACCGCTCGCCCATGGTCTCGAGCATGAGTGTGTTGTCCGACTGGACGATGAGCGGGTTCTCGGGGTCGAAGTGCATGCGCTCCCCTCCGCGGGCCATGCATCGTTGCACGACCGCGCTGCGACGTCATGGGGTCGTCGCGCTCCGGGTCCCGACCCATGCATCGACCGTGCGCCAGGCCGCTGCGAGCAGTTCAGCGGTTGCGTCGGCGGAGACCGGTCCGGGTTCCCTGGCGATGCGCCAGAAACAGACGTCGATCCTGCGGTCCAGCAGGGTGCCATTCCACAGATCCGCGACGCGTCGAACCCCACCCAGACCGGCGTGGGCGCACACCACGATGTCCGCATCCGGAGCCGCGCGACGCAGCGCGAGCACGCCGGGCAGATGAGGAGGCAGCGTGTGGTGGAGGTCCTTCGAGAGGGCGCGAAGCAGGGGATGGCCCGACGTCCGCGCGCGTGCCCGGTTGAGTCGGGCGGGCGTGAACCGGGTCCCCTCCGGGAACAGCACGACCATGTCGGTCGGTCCGAGGTCCTGTCCAAGCGCACCCACGCGGGCCGCCTCGGCCTCCCGTTGACCGCGCCCGCGATGGACGAAGGCGTTGGGGAGCCGCGCGCCGTAGATGTCGAGGCAGGGTTCCCACCGGAGCTCGGCCTTCAGCACGTACCGCGCCGCGTAGCCATGGGGCAGGGCAACCAGCCCCATCGGCAGGAGCGTGTCCGTCATGCTGACATGACGCATCAGCAGGAGAAATCCTCCAGGTCGGAGCACCTCATCGCCTTGCGTGCGGAGGTCCAGCCGGAACAGATGGACCAGGGATCCCAGCAGGGTCGACGCCCAGATCGCCTGGATGCGTCGGCTCCAGCGTCCGAGCCGCTCGGGAGAGGCACCCGCCCAGGTTCCCGATGCGAGCCAGCTCACGACTGCTGCGCCGATCCCGACCGCATCGGCCGCCAGCAGGACCGCGACAGCCAAGCCGGCCCGGGCCAGCGTCGTGCGTGGGTGCAGTGCGTCGATCGCGGCGAACACCGGGAGCCATACCGGCAGCAGACCCCACCAGACCACCGCTGCGGTGAGCACGGCTGGCACGGTCAGGCTCCTGCGGAGCCAGGGGCGGTCGGGGGAGATGGCGAACACCGATGTGCTGTAGCCCTCGGCGGCCTCTCCCGCTCAGCAGCCGAGTGCGTCTCTCGCCGCACGCACCCGGGCAACCGCTTCCGCCACCGTGGCGCCGGTCGCCAGGAGGTGTCCGACCTTCCGTTTCGGTCTGGGCTTCTTGTCGTACAGGTAGAGGTGGACGCCCTCCATGTCGAGCACGCGCTCCCATGGTGGGGGACCGCCGTCCCACAGGTCACCCAGGAGGTTGGCGAGGGCGACGGGCTGCACCAGCCTCGTGCTGCCCAGCGGCAGGTCGCATGCCGCCCGGACGAGCTGCTCGAACTGGCAGGTCTCGCAGGCCAGCTCGGTCGCGTGGAAGGTGTTGTGTGGGCGTGGGGCGAGCTCGTTCACGAAGAGGTCGCCGTTCCGCGTGAGAAACAGCTCCACTGCGAGCACCCCCTCGAGCCCGATGGCGTCGGCGATCTCGTCTGCGATGTCCCGGGCGCGAGCCTCGAGCTGCGATGGGAGCTCCGCCGGCATGTGCGAGATGTCGAGGATGCTGTCGGTGTGGATGTTGCGCGCAGCTGGGAAGACGGCGGTGCCACCGGATGGGCGGCGCGCCACCATGACCGAGAGCTCTGCGGCAAGGTCGAGCTCCTTCTCGACCACGGCCGGCGCACCCCCCAGGGCGGCGAATGCATCCGCTGCGTCCGCGGGGGTCGGGAGGGGCGCCTGCCCGCGACCGTCGTAGCCGCCGCGCGCGGCCTTGACCCGGCAGCGACCACCAAGCTCCTCCGCCGCGGTCCGGATCTCGTCTGCGCCGTCCGCACGACGCCATGGACCCTGGGGGAATCCATGCTCGGCCAGCCACGTCCGCTGCACGGCGCGGTCCTGGATGGTGGTGAGGACCGATGGCGCCGGTCGCATCGGGACGCGCTCCTGGACCGCATGGGCTGCCGCCGCCCCGATCTTCTCGATCTCGAGGGTCACGACGTCGACCTGCACGGCCAGG